>CAYUZD010000141.1:0-8083 GCA_964449475.1 uncultured Nitrospirales bacterium | reverse complement strand
GCGTCGCCGCGCTACGGTGAACGCTGGGCCCGCCACTGGCTCGACGTCGCGCACTACGCGGATACGCACGGCTACGACAAGGACAAGCGCCGCGATCACGCGTGGCCCTATCGCGACTATGTAATCGCCGCACTGAACACCGACAAGCCGTACGGGCGCTTCGTCGAGGAACAGTTGGCCGGCGACGTGCTCTATCCAGACGACCCGCAGGCCGTAGTTGCCACGGGATTCATCGCGGCCGGCCCGTGGGACTTCGTCGGACACGTCGAGCTGCGCGAAGGTACCGTCGACAAGAAAATCACGCGGCTGCTCGACCGCGATGACATGGTGTCGTCCGCAATGAACGTGTTCACGAGCCTCACGGTTCAGTGCGCGCGGTGCCACGACCACAAGTTCGATCCGATCACGCAGCAGGACTACTACGCGCTCCAGGCCGTGTTCGCCGGAATCGACCGTGCCGATCGGATTTTCGACGCTGATCCGGCGGTCCATCGCGAACGGCAGCGCCTGCTCCGCGAACGGACTGACATCAAGCGTGAACTGGATCCCTGGCTCGCGCGACTCGAAGAAGTATCCAAGCCGGAACTCGACGCGCTGGACAAACAACTCGGCCGATTGCGCGCGGAACGAGACGCGCTGGCCGCGGCGGAGAGCCCCGGGAACGGCTACCACAGCCTCATCGCGCACTCTGATGCGGAGACCAAGTGGGTCCAGGTCGATCTCGGCAGCACCATGCCGATCGACGCCGTCCAACTGATCATGGCGCGTCCAACCGATTTCCCTGACACGCCCGGGTTCGGATTTCCAATCCGCTTCAAGATCGAGGCGTCCACCGATGAATCGTTTACGTCAAGCACCGCGTTACTCGATCAATCCGCGCAGGACTTTCCGGGCCGGACCGATTCCGCGTTCCGGTTGGACGTGCCGAACGTCGAAGCCCGGTACCTTCGCGTGACAGCGACCAGATTGTGGAAACGGCTGGACGATTACGTCTTCGCGCTCGCGGAGTTGGAGGCGTATTCGAGCGGGAAGAATGTCGCCCTCGGCGCATCCGTTTCCGCGGCGGATTCCATTGACTCTGGCCGCTGGCACACCCGATACCTGACCGACGGCTTCGACAGCCGGCAACGGCTCGGTTCGGGCACTTCGGACGAGGATGCTCGAGAACGCACCGAGATAGAGCGCGAAATCGCGTCGCTCGGAGACGAACGAAGCGCCGCCGTGCGCCGGACACTAACTCCCGGCGAACGCGAGGAATTGGACGCGCTGGAGAATCGTCTCGCGGAGATCGAATCTCGGCTCGCGAAACTTCCCGATCCTCAGAAGGTGTACGCTGCCGCATCCGATTTCGACCCCATCGGCGCGTTCACGCCGCCGGGTGGTGTTCGCGACATCCACGTCCTGCGCCGCGGCGACGTGAACCAGGAAGGCGAACTCGCCTCGCCGGGGACGGTAGGGTGCATCGCGAATTTGCCCGCGCGTTTCCAGTTGACCAGCGACCACATCGAAGGCGATCGCCGCGAGGCCCTTGCGAAGTGGATCGCGGACGAATCCAACCCGCTGACGTGGCGCTCAGTCGTCAACCGCGTCTGGCAGTATCATTTCGGCGTGGGACTTGTCGACACGCCGAACGACTTCGGGCGGATGGGTTCGCCGCCGACGCATCCGGAACTGCTCGACTGGCTGGCAACGGAGTTCCTGGCGCAGGGACAGTCGCTCAAGCGCCTCCATCGCCTCATCGTCACGAGCGCGACCTACCGCCAGTCGTCCGCGCACAACCCGCGCAACGCCGAACTCGACTCGTCGAACCGGTTGCTCTGGCGAATGAATCGCCGCCAACTGGACGCCGAGGCCCTGCGCGACTCGATTCTCTATCTCGGCGGAAAACTCGACCTGACCATGGGCGGTCCCGGATTCGACGCGTTTGCGTTTGAAGACGACCACTCACCGCGTTACCTCTACGACCAACTCGATCCGTCCGACACGCGCGCCTATCGCCGATCGATCTATCGTTTCGTCGTGCGGAGCGTCCCCGATCCGTTGATGACGTCGCTCGACTGTGCCGACCCATCGCAAAGCGTCCCCGTGCGCACGCAGACCCTCACCGCGATCCAGGCGCTCTCGCTGATGAACAATCCGGCGATCGTGCGGCAGGCCGCGTTTCTGGCGGATCGCATCGTCGCCGCGCACGAAGCGCCGGCGGACCAGATCGACGCGCTGTACCGGCTCGCCCTCGGGCGAGAGCTGGATGCCACGGAGCGCGACGCGCTGATACCCTATCTGCGCGCCCACGGATTGCCCGCGGCGTGCCGGTTGGTGCTCAACACGAACGAGTTCATGTTTGTGGATTGACGACGCATGAATCCGACCCAACATACGCTGCCTTCCATGTCCCGCCGGCAGTTCTTGTGGCGTTACGGCGGAGGTCTGGGAGGGATCGCGCTCGCTCACCTGCTTGCGCAGGATCGCGCGTTCGCCTCGGCCGCGGACGCCGCACTCCCCGCCGGTCTGCACCATTCGCCCCGCGCGCGGCGCGTGATCCAGCTCTTCATGTCCGGCGCGGCGAGCCAGGTGGACACCTTCGACTACAAGCCGCTGCTCCACCAGCGCACAGGCCAACCCTTCGACCCCGGCGAAAAAGTGGAACTCTTTCAGAGCGACGCCGGGGTGGTCATGCCCTCGCCCTGGGAGTGGAAGCAGTACGGTCAGAGCGGCAAGTGGGTCAGCGGCCTCGTGCCTCACCTCGCCGAGTGCGTGGACGACATCGCGTTTCTACCCGCGATGGTCGCGAAATCGAACGTTCACGGTCCCGCGACCTTCATGCAAACCACGGGGTTCGTGCTGCCGGGTTTCCCCAGCATGGGCTCGTGGATCAGTTACGGCCTGGGCAGTCTGACGGACTCGCTGCCCACGTTCGTCGTGTTGCCGGATGCGCGCGGGTTCGGTCCCGGTGGGCCCAGGAACTGGGGCGCGGGGTTCCTGCCCTCCAGCCATCAGGGCACACTGATCCGCCCCGCGGAGAAGAATCCGATCGCCGATTTGTTCCCGCCGGAAAGCGAATACGTCACTCCGCAGTCCGACGCCGACGCACTCGGCGTACTCGAAGCGCTGAACCGGCGGCACCTCGCGGACCGCGAAGGCGATTCCCGGTTGGACGCGCGGATCCAGAGTTACGAGATGGCCGCGAAACTCCAAACCAGCGCGCCGGAGGTCCTCGATCTGCGCGGCGAGACCGACGCCACCCGGAAGTTGTACGGCCTCGACGACCCGGTGACGGAGGATTTCGGTCGGAACTGTCTTCTCGCGCGGCGCCTGCTCGAACGCGGCGTCCGGTTCGTGCAGGTCTGGAGCGGCGCGGACAA
This sequence comes from uncultured Nitrospirales bacterium, assembly GCA_964449475.1. Taxonomy (GTDB): domain Bacteria; phylum Hydrogenedentota; class Hydrogenedentia; order Hydrogenedentales; genus VFKU01. The sequence continues at coordinate 4,721 of CAYUZD010000141.1, read as the reverse complement.
CGCGTTCCCCAGGCGCAATTGGGACTCGCACGAGGACCTCAAGAAGGACCACGGGGACATGGCCGCGAGCATGGACCGGCCCGCGGCGGCGCTGCTGAAGGACCTCAAGGCGCGCGGCATGCTCGACGATACCATCGTGATTTGGACGACCGAGTTCGGCCGGATGCCGTGCAGTCAGGGCAGCGCCGGACGCGACCACAACCCGTTCACTTTCACGTCCTGGCTCGCCGGCGGCGGGATCAAGGGCGGCGTCAGCCACGGCCAGAGCGACGAATGGTCATACAAGGCAGCCGAAAACCCGACGTACTGCTACGATCTCCACGCGACGGTGCTGCACTTGCTCGGCATCGACCACGAACGCCTGACCGTGCGCCACAACGGAATTGATCGACGATTGACCGACGTGCACGGTCACGTGATCAGCCAGATTCTCGCGTGAGACCGCCGGAAATCGCAGCGCCCGCTATCGTCCGCCCTTGAACATCACGCCGGGGCCTGATCCCGCCTGTTCAATCAGTTGCACGCGGAGTTCCCCGTTCACTTTCGCGCGGTCGAGGATGAATACGCACTCAGTCTCGCCGGCGCCAACCTCGACGAGGGTTGTTTCGTCGATCGAGACTTCATTTCCCCCGGCCCACATTCGCACGCCTTCCCGCGGCTGGATTGCAAGCGCCGCCTGTCCTTTCGCGGTGGATTCGAGCGTACATTTCAGGAAACTGTACGTGTTTCGCCAGTACGAGTGCCGCAGCTTGGGAACCATGTCCAAGGGAATCGCGCCATCCACGTCGCTGTACGCCTGCAACCACGTCAGCGATTCATGCGGATGGACCGCGGCCTCGGGCTGGCTCTCATATAAATAGTCCCGCGCCGCCTCGGTGTTGGACAGCGCGCGCCACGTCCGCGCGAAGCGGTTCGTGCCCACCGAGAATTCCGGCGTGCGGCCCAGTTCGGACAGAAACCTCACCAGATCCAGGAACTCTCCCTCCAACAACGGATCCGCGAGCGCCGCGGGCATGAGCGATCCTCCGTTGTCCCGCCGGGCGATCGCATCGACGGGGATCCGGATCTCGTCGCTGGTCGCGTCGCGCAGGATGAGTTCGGAATTCGACTCCGAAACCTTGATGCCGCTGAAGAATTCGCCGCTCTTCGTCTCGATCAGCAACGAGTGGTAGCCTTCCTTGATCGCTTGATCGGGGACGTAAATCGAGTTGATCAGATAATCGATCTGGGCGCTGCCGCCGATACTGGTCAGGTCGGGTCCGAGCACGCCCCCGCTCCCCGCGATCGCGTGACACTGCGAGCATTCGATCCGGCGATAGACCTCCTGGCCGCGTGAGGCGTCACCTCGCGATTGCACCGCCGCCACCATCGCCGCCATCTGTTCGGGCGTCAGCTCAGCGGCCTCGCCGTCGAGCCCGCCTGCGTGGTTCAATGCCGCGGTCAGCTCGGCCGCCTCCCGTCCCGAGGACGTCACCGTGCGGAGCCCGACCTTCGCGATCTCCGCAGGGATCGTCCCGCCTTGCAAGGCCTTCGTCAACGCCGCGGAGAACTCGTCCGACTTGAGGAAATCGCGGAACAGCGGCGCAGGGTCCTGACTTCCGAAACTCGCGAAAAGTTCCAGCGCGTTCGTCGCGGCGGCGTCCGGCGCCAACGGCAACAGGGCGCGCGTCGCGAGCGCGCGAATGTCCACCCGCTCGTCTGACGATGCCAGGGCGGACAACGCCGCCTTCGCGCCATCGCCGCCGAGCGCGCTCAACGCGTTCATGGCCGTTTCGCGTTGATCGATGCCGGTAGTGCGATCCTTCGCAATCCTGGTGAGCGTGCCCTCGTGTTCCGCCAGCCGCCATTCACCCGCCGCCAGCATCGCCGCCGCCTTCAGGACATCCGGGCCGCGCTGGATCAGACCGCCGAGCCCGCTGAGGTCGCCCGCCGGCTTCAGTGCCCGGCGCTTCGTCGCGCCGACGACAATTCTCAATTGCGACGCTCGCTGCGCGTCGTCGAGGCCCTTCGTGCCCAACAGGTGTTCCACCGCCGCGCCCAGCTCCTCCGGCGACGCGTGCGCCCCCAGCGCATCGAGCGCCTCTTCCTGCTGGCCCGGAGTCAATTTTCCGTCCGTGTACGTCTTCAACAGATACGGCGCCGCGTCCGGCGAATCGACCGCCTTCAGCGCGTACAGGAGCTTGTCGGCCTCGTCATGGAATGCAAGCCGCTCGACCTCTGGAAGCCAATAGGCCTTGGTGTCGCGCATCGTCGTCCACAACGCGTACTCGAGAAAGCGATCCCGGTCCTTCGGCAATGCCCGTATCGCGATCGCCGCCGCCTCGGGCCGGGTCGAGCGCGCCAGCGCGCGGATCGCCTCGAGCCGGACACGCGGATGTTCGTCCTGCACCATGCGTTCGAGCGTGCGCACGTACTCGTCCTGGTCGTTCAGCCGGGTCTGCCACTGCGAGAGCACTCGCACCGCCGCGGCGCGCGCCCGGTGATCGGCGGACGATAGCACGTCGTTCAACAGCGGTTTGTTCACGACGTCGATCGTCTGAAACGCCCAGAGGATCTCGAGCCGCGCGTTCTCATAATCCGAGCCGGTCGACTCCAACTTCGACAGCGCGCCCTTGAGAGCCTCCTCCACCGCTGAGCGATCGTGCTTTAGCAGTTCGCGCTTCGCATGGACCCGGTTCCACCCTTCGGGCTGACGGAGCAGCGCAACAAGATCGGCGATCGGCGCGCCCGCAATTACCGGCGGCTGCACCAACGGCCGGCCCTTGAACGTGACGCGCCAGATGCGGCCATGTTCGTGGTCGCGCCGCGGGTCGCGGAAATCGACCTCGCCGTGCTGAATGATCGGGTTGTACCAGTCGGCGATGTACAACGCGCCGTCGAGACCCATCCGCACGTCCACCGGGCGGAACGCCACGTGCGTCGACTTCAGAATTTCGGGCTGTTCAACGGACCGGTACCCGCTCTGGTCCTCGGACACGTCGAACCGGACCACGCGGTGGCCGCGAAAGTCGTTTGCCACCATGCTGCCACGCCAGTTCTCCGGGAAATGCCGCCCACTGATGATCTCGAGCCCGGAATGCTTCGGCGAACCGGGGTTCAGTCCCGAGAGCACTCGGGGCATCGACTTCGCCGTCGTGAACGCCGCTCCGGGGAACACGTAATTGATGCCCTCCCCGCCCGCGCCGTCCGTCTGAAACGACTGCCCCCACTCGTCGAAATGGTGGCCCCACGAATTCACCAGGCCGCGCGTGAACACGTCCAGCTCCATCGTGTCCGTCCGGAACGCCCACACGCCGCCCGCGTTCAGGTGGCGCGGCCCGTGCGGCGTTTCGATGTGCGAATGGATGTAGATCGACTGGTTGAAATACAGCAGCCCGTCGTACCCCCACCGGAACGAATGGATGATGTGGTGCGTGTCCTCGGTGCCAAACCCCGACAGGACCACGCGCGTCGTGTCCGCCTTCAGGTCGCCGTCGGTGTCCGTCAGATGCAACACTTCCGTGCTGTTCGCGACATACACGCCGCCGTCGCCCACGGCGATCCCCGTCGGGATGAACAGGTTTTCCGCGAAGACGGTTGACCGGTCGGCCGTGCCGTCCCGGTCCGTGTCCTCGAGCACCGTGATCGTATCGCTCGCGTACTGCCCGGGCGCGATATGCGGGTACACGGCGCTGCCGACGATCCACAGCCGGCCGAGTTCGTCCCAGGTCATATTGATCGGCTTTGCGATCATCGGGTCGGACGCGAAGAGGTTGACTTCGAGACCTTCGCCGACGGTGAACGCGGCCATCTCGGTCGCGACATCCGGATCGGGAACCTTCAGAAGCGAGTCCTGCGCATGAGTCGGCGACGAAACGGCAGCGAATGCGACAAGCGCCGCGATCGCGTGGGGAAACGATTTCATCGGCGGTCTCCCCCGTTCGACAACGCAACCCTCAGCCCGGCGATCTTCTTCTCCTGCTCCGCCACGAGCGGATCGAACAGCGGAATCTCCGCCACGTGCCGCCCCTGCTCGTACTTCCGGAACCCCGTGATGTACGTTTCGTTCTGCGGTCGCCACTTGAGGAAGAACAGCCGGTTCTTCTCGTTGATCGCCCGCTGCAGCTCCGCCAGCTTCTCCGAATCGGACTGGATCGGCGTGTATCCCAGCGCCTCGACGAGCGTCGAAGCGACCCGCCAATACCCCGCCTCCGTGAAGTGGATCCCGTTATCCGTCCAATGCGACAGCGGAATCTCCGACGGCAATGTCAACGCCGTGGTCATGTCTATGAAACGCAGGTGCCGTTCCGCCGCGAGTTTCGCGATGGCGTCCACGTAGAGCCGCACGTCCTTGTTGTGCTCCGCCGGATCCGGCAGTGGCGGGCCCATGTCCTGCTGCAACGTCGGCGAAATCAGGACGACTCGCGCGCCAAGCGGCGCAACGTCATCCAGCAATTTCGAGTACCCCGCGATGAACGCGTCCAGCCCGGCCTCGCCCTCGAACGATTCATTCTGTCCGTAGCTGATGAGCAACACCGTCGGCGCGGCGTCCTTGATCGCCGCCACAAGGCGCTCGTATCCCACAGGAACCGGATCGAAACTCGCCCGCGCGACCCCAAACACATCGTCGCCGCTCCAGCCGAGATTGCGAAACGTCAGGTCGTACTCGCTGAACTGCGCCGTCAACAACGTCTCGATGCACCCGTACCGCACATCCCGCTCAACAAACGTCGCCCCCACCA
>CAYUZD010000140.1:0-8172 GCA_964449475.1 uncultured Nitrospirales bacterium | reverse complement strand
GCGAGGATGTTGTTGTCCGACACCATCGCGCCCTTGGGTTTGCCCGTCGTGCCGGACGTGTACTGGATGATGGCGACCTTGGACGGGTCGCGGCGGACCCCGGGACGCGTCGTCGCGGCCTTCGCCATGAAGTCCTCGTACGTCGCGTCTCCGCCGGCCTTGCCGCCCATCTCGATAATGGTCTCGAGTTCCGGCGCGTTCGCCTTGCGGAGTTTCTCGACCATGGGCGAGAGCGTGAAGACCGCGCGCGCGCCGCTGTCGGTGAGAATGTGTTCCATCTCCTCGGCGGTGTACATGATGTTCGTCGGCACGAGCACGCCGCCCGCGCGCATCACGCCGAGGTAGATGAAGATGAACTCGGGCCGGTTGTCGAGGTGCACCGCAACCCGGTCGCCGGGCCGGATGCCCAGGCCGATGAGGCCGTTCGCGACGCGGTTGGCCAGTTCGTCGAGCTGGCGATACGTGATGTCGCGCCCTTCAAAGTGAATCGCGACCTTGTCCGGCGCGAGGGCGAGGGCGGGCGCAAGGACATCGGCCAGCGTCTCGCCGCTCTTCACGCGCGCATCGATGCACTTCTGCGACCACTCCGACAGCATGCCGCCACTCCTCCGCCTGCGATTTCGCCCTGGAAACGAGGCCGCGAGTATAGCGGCGGCACGACGCGATGTAAAAGCGGAATCGCGCGGTTCGTTGCGCGATCGCGCCCTTGCCGGGTACGATTCCGTCGGTCGTTCGCGGGGAATTCCGGGGGAGCGTCAATGTGAAGATCGCGGTTGTGGGCACGGGTTACGTCGGGCTGGTCGCGGGGACGGTCTTCGCTGAACACGGCCACGACGTGACCTGCATCGACAAGAACCCGGACCGCATCGAGCCGCTCAAGAAGGGCAAAGTGCCCATCTACGAACCCGGGCTCGAGGAGTTGGTCCGCCGGAACTTCGAGGAAGACCGGCTGCACTTCACCACGAGTCTCAAGGACGGCATTTCCGACTGCCTGCTGATTTTTCTCGCGGTGGGCACGCCGGACGGTCCCGACGGTCGCGCGGACCTCTCGCAGGTGTGGGCGGTCGCGGAGGAAGTCGGCCGGTCAATGCCGGGCTACCGCATCATCGTGCAGAAGAGCACCTGCCCCGTCGGCACCGCGCTCCGGATCAAGGAAATAATCGGCAAGCTGACGAAGCATCCCTTCGATGTCGTGTCGAACCCGGAATTCCTGAAGGAAGGCTCCGCGGTGAACGACATGATGAAGCCGGACCGGGTCGTCGTCGGGTGCGACGACGTGCGCGTGCTGGAAATCATGAAGGAGTTGTACGCGCCGTTCCTGCGGACGGGCAAGCCGCTGCTGTCGATGAGCATCGCGAGCGCGGAACTTTCCAAGTACGCCGCGAACACGATCCTCGCGAGCCGAATCTCGCTCATCAACGAGTTCGCGAACATCGCCGAGGCCTACGGCGCGGACATCGACGACGTGCGCACAGCGGTCGGCACCGACGAACGCGTTGGCCCGCATTTCCTGTTCCCCGGCCTTGGGTACGGCGGGTCCTGTTTCCCGAAGGACGTGCTCGCCGCCGCGCACATGGCGAAGGAGAAGGGGTTGCCCGCGCCGATTATCGAGGGCATCGCGCGTACGAACGAGTATCAGCAGACGCACTTCGTCCAACGCATCCTCGATCATTTCAACGGCAAGATGAAGGGTCGGCGCATCGCGATGTGGGGCATGAGTTTCAAGCCCGGCACGGACGACCTCCGAATGGCGCCGTCGCTGCGTGTGGCGGAAGCGCTGATCGCGGCCGGCGCGAAGGTGGCGGCGTTCGACCCGGTGGCGGGCGCGGGTGTGAAGGTGCATTTCGGCGACCGAATCGAGGTGGTGAAACGGATGTACGACGCGACCGAGGGCGCGGATGCGCTGATTATTTGCACGGAGTGGCGCGAATTCCGCAACCCCGACTTTGAACGGCTGGCGAAATCGATGAAACAGAAGAAAATCTTCGACGGGCGCAACCTGTACAACCCGCAGACGCTGGCGGACCACGGGTTTAATTACTTCAGCGTGGGCCGGCCGGATTATTGACCGTCCCGCGGATTTCCGCGGATTCGCAGAATGAATTTTCCCTCTCGCACGTCGTCTATAATCCCATGAGGGAACCATGTCCGGCGCGGCGCGACGGCGCGTTGGATCGAATCAACGGAGCGAGGGTCTCACCATGAGTTTCACGAAGCTGGGCGCGTTCGCCCTATCACTGACGTTGGCATTGGGCGCGACGGGCTGCGAGACGACCGGAGAATCCGCTGGACTCGGTGCGCTGATTGGCGCGGGTGCCGGAGCGATCATCGGCGGCGTGGCGGGCGACGGCAAGGGCGCGGCGATCGGCGCGGCCGTTGGCGCGGCCGCCGGTGCCGCGACCGGTGCGATCGTGCACGACGTGCGCCGGTCGCGGGCGGAACGCATCGTGACGCCGGAACAGACCGCGCAAACGTACAACTATCAGCCGAGCGCCGGCCAGAGCATGGTCTTCGAGGACGCCAGCGTGCAGCCGGCGGTCGCGCGCCGCGGTGAATTCGTCGAGTTGCGCATGCAGTACGCGTTGCTCGGCGCGCCGGAGGGCGTAACGCTGACCGAGCGCCGGATCGTGTTGAAGGACAACGAAGTCGTATCGCAGATCTCGGCCGAGGAGCACGTGCGGAACGACGGCACGTGGGTCAGCATGCAGGAGTTCCGCGTGCCGGACAGTTGGAGCCACGGCGAGTACATCATCGAGCAGACCGTGTCGTCATCGAGACTGACCGTGTCGGGCCGCGTGCGGTTAATCGTCGACTGAACCCGATTTCGCCGGTAGGGGCAGTTCCCCGTGGCCGCCCAGGGTGCGCACAGGGGCGTGCCCCTACAATCGTGCGGTAACCGCAGCGAGAAATGACTCGCCGAACACCGTACGGACGATGTGCGCGACACCGGTGTCAAGAGTCGCGGAGCTTGATTTGCGCTTGTGGTTGCATGGGAATTTGAGCGCGCCGTCCTGCACGGTCAGCAACGGTGACTTGCCCTCGACGAAATAGAGCGGCCAGAGTGCGCAGGCCTTTGGCTTCACCTTGAACGGCTCGAGGCCGAGGTCGATCCCGGCGGAGTGCAACGAGCACAGCGTCATGCCGTTCGACGCGCGGTACGCGAACACGCACCGGCCGTCCTGATGCGTCGCGAGACAGTCGCCGCCGCCCTCGGAATCCTCAATGGGGTCGATAAACTCGCCGCGTTGCTTGAGATGGCGCGCGTAGCGGGCGGCGTCGGGCAGGGCGCCGACGATGGTGCCGATTTCCGACCGGTCCACGAACACTTCGTACGTCTCGCAACAACCGCGTTCTCGTTCAACACATTTCTGCGGCACGCAATTGTGCCGCAGGGTGCGCAGCGCCGCGAGGTCGACTCGGATTCCCTGGATGATGCAGACGTCCATGGCTTGATGGTACGCGCGGCCAAGCGCCGAACGCGAGTTCTAATCTGTGTCGTCGACTAGCTCGCACATCTTTGTCACGGTCCGCCAGTTTCGGGCAGTCGCCGCGACCCCGAGCAGGCGTTCGACATTCCCGGCAAGTTTAGACTTGCCGAATCCGTCGGGCGTGTGCAGATAGAGTACAGCGTCCTTAACCGCGAAAGACTCGTTCTCTGACTTTAGTTCGTTTAACTTGGAGACATCCGAGCGTTTGGGTTTCGAGGCAAGAAAGTACAGATGCAGGCTCTTCGGGTCTGCCTCGGCCTTCCGGAACGGATTACCGGAGACAGCCACGGCGAGTTCTTTCTCGCTGAGTATCATGACGGCCGGATCGAATCCGCACTCGCGCGCGATCGTCGACGCGATTCGGCGTGAGAGGGATTCGCTTTTGCTTTCCGAACTCTGAAATACGACATTTCCGCTTTGGATGTAGGTGCGGATATCGACGCAGCCCCGCTGCTCGAGGAGCGACACGAGTTCGCGCATAGGGAGGACGTTTTTCCCGCCGACGTTGATTCCGCGAAAGAAAGCGATCCAGGTGGGCACCAGTCCACCCTATCACACTTTGCGATTTGATATGGTCGGGTGGCCAGAGGAGGAGTCCGATGCCCGAGAATATTCTGATTTCCGACGTGCACGACGGCACAGTCACCATCACGCTGAACCGGCCGCAGAAGAAGAATGCACTATCGATCGCGCTGCGCGACGAAGTGAGTGACGCGCTCGACGCTATCGCGGCCAACGACGCCGTGAAGTGCGTGGTCATCACAGGCGCCGGGGACGTGTTTTCCGCGGGTTTCGACTTGTCAGAGTTCCAGATCGCGGCGGGGGACACCGCGTTTCATGCGAAACTGTGGGCGTCGAGCGACCGATTTCACCAGACCTGCATCCGTTTCCCGCTGCCAATGATCGCGGCCGTGAACGGACCGGCGATCGCCGGCGGATTTGACCTCGCGACCATGTGCGACATACGCGTGGCGTCGGAGAATGCGAAATTCAGCCACCCTGAGATTGCGTTCGGCCCGGTGATTTACTCGTTGCTGCACGATCTTGTCGGCGGCGCGGTCGCGCGGGAGCTGTGCCTGACGGGCCGCGCGGTCAAGGCCGAGGAGGCGCTCGCGCTGCGCATCGTGAGCAAGGTGGTGCCGCGCGAGCGGCTCGACGAGGAAGCGCGCGCGTTGGCGGCGCTCGTCAACCAATCGCCGCGCGAGATCGTTCTGGATACGAAGCGAAAGATTGTCGCGCGCGCGGGTATCGCGGCGGGCGGAACACTCGACCTGTAAGGGTGTCCATGGACGGAGTGGACTGTGTGGACGAAGTGGACAGGCTGACCCGTATCTCGGTCATCGTGCCTGCATACAACGAGGAGAGACTGCTTCCGAGGCTTTTGGCAAGCATCGAAGTAGCGCGTGGCCGATACCGCTCGGGCGCAGTCGAGGTCATTGTCTCGGACAATGGATCGACCGATTCCACCGCCGCGCTCGCGCGGGAGGCGGGCTGCCGCGTCGCCACCGTCGAGAGGCGGCGCATCGGGGCGGTGCGGAACGGTGGAGCCGCGATTGCGCAGGGCGCGATTCTGGCGTTCATCGACGCCGATTGCACGATGCACCCCGAAACCTTCAATGCGATCGACGAGGCCATGTCAACGGGCCGATATGCGGGCGGCGCGACCGGGTGGAGATTCGAGCGGAACTCCGCGGGACTCGCGGCGACGCGGTTCATCGTGCGCACGTTCATCACGATTCCGATGCGATTCGAGGGTGGCGTGGTGTTCTGTTCGCGCACGGCGTTTGACGCGGTCGGCGGGTACAACGATACGAAGGACATCGCAGAGGACGCGGAGTTTTTTCGTGCCGTACGCGCGTACGGCAAGCGCACGGGCCTCGGCATGAAGATGGGCACGCCGTCGGCCACCGCGACGATTTCGACGCGCAAGTTCGACGAACACGGGGACTGGCATATGTTCACCATGCCGTTCTGGCCGCTTACGAAGCGGCGGTCACTCGCGCAGATCGTTGAGGACTACTGGTACCCGCGAGAACGATAGCGCGCCGCGGCTACAGCCGAATAAGATACTTGTGCTCGCCATCGAGGACGAGTTCGCCGTGCTGGTTGTGGATCGTTGAACGCATCGTGATGACGCCGGTGGTGCGCTGCCGCTTGAGATTCGTGATGGTCAATTTCGGGTGGAGCGTATCGCCGGGGAAGACGCCCTTCAGGAACCGGCTGGACTGTTCGATGAAGCCGATCAGCGATTCGCCAAGCACGTGCGGGAACTGTCCTGCGCCGGCGGCCGTGAACGCGAGTACCTGGAACCCGTGCGCCAGCAGATCGCGGTGGCCCTGGCGCTTGCAGTATTCCCGATCGTAGTGGATCGGATGGTTGTCGCCCGACAGCGCCTGAAACAGCGAGAAGTGCGCCTCGGTGACTGTGCGGGGCGGAATCACAAACTCGTCGCCGACGTTCATATCAGCGAACGACCGCGTCGACGTCATTCGAAGGCTTGTTGGATCAAACTTCGGCACGATTCGACCTCCGCTGTGGAACGCACCTAAACTTGTCGTCCGCCACGACGCTTGAGTTCTTCGACCGCTTTTCGCACGTCCTGAGCGCGGTCCTTCGGCGTGACGAGGACGCCGTCCCTGGAGACGACGACGACCACGTTGTCCATGCCGACGACGCTTACCGCGATCGCGTCTGGGCCGGCGTCGTTGTAGACGATCGAATTGCGCGTATCGACCAGAACCGGGCCGCCTTCGGCGATGTTTCCGTCGGCGTCGTGCGGTCTCGTGCGATCGAGGCTGGTCCACGCTCCGACATCGTCCCAGGCGTAGTCCGCGCGCACGACGACGACGCGCTTCGCGCGTTCGAGCAGGGCGTAGTCGATCGAGATATTATCGAGTGTCTCGAAGATGGACGCCGCCTGGACGGTGTTTTCTGACTTCAATGCGGAGGCCATTGCGCGGGTCTTCTTCGCGAGTTCGGGCTGTGCGCGATCGAGTTCGCTCAGGAACGTGCTGACACGCCAGAAAAACATGCCGCTGTTCCAGAAGTAACGGCCGCTGTCAAGGAACTTCCGGGCGATGTCCTGCGTCGGCTTCTCCTGGAAGGACGCGACGTCGAACGCGGCGATGCCGCCTCGCTCGAGAAGCGGCTCGCCGGCATCGCGCACTTCGATGTAGCCATAGCCGGTTTCAGGACGGTCGGGGACGATGCCCTGCGTGACGAGCGCGTCGCGCTCCTCCGCAACGGACAGCGACAGGTCCGCGGTCGCGCGGAACCGGTCTGGATCGCCGATGAGATGGTCGGCCGTCACGACGGCCATTGTGAGCGCTTCCGGCTCGCCGCGTTGCGCAATCAGATGCGCCGCGGCGTAGGTGAGGCATCCGGACGTATTTCGCTTGCACGGTTCCGCGAGCACATTCGCGTCGGGCACGCCGACCTTCGCCGCGCGGATTGGGGCGACGAGGTGAGCAGCGGTAACAATGAGAATTCTGTCCGGCGGTATGAGCGGGCTCAGGCGCTCGACCGCCTCACCGAGCATGGTCTGATCCGGGCGCGTAAGCCTTAGCAATTGCTTGGGACGGTCGCGGCGCGAGACGGGCCAGAACCGTTCGCCGGATCCGCCGGCCATGATGACGCCGAAGCGCATGGAACCTCGATGAGCCATGAATAGGGTCCTTGTGGGCCGGGTATCATACGAAAGCGGGCGGGACGCGTACACGATGCGCGTCACGCGGGAGCGTTCCGGGATTGTTATGCCCTGTATCGTGTGTTACCATTGCACAGGCGACGCCGAATCCTTCAGCGGGCCTTAAACTGAGGTATACGAAGCGGTTATGAACGGATTTTTCAAGCAGATCTCGATCTGGATCATCCTGCTCATCATCGTGCTGTTGGGGCTTTCGACCTTCTCGAAGCAGACGGGTACGAAGACCGAGCTGTGGTCCAAGAACTTCGAAGAACAGCTGTTCAAGAGCCCGCCGAACGTCGAATCGGTCCAGATTACGCGCCTTCCCGAGGAACAGTACCGGTTCAAAGTCAAGTTCAAGGAGCCGGTCGAGGGTCAGCCGTCGATGCAGTTCGAGACGGACGCCTATCCAGAAGCCTGGAAGGAACAACTGAAGACCGCGAATATCCCGTCGGACACCTCGACGGAAAACACGATGTGGCAGGGGCTCCTGTTCAATCTGCTCCCGGTCCTCATCATCATCGGCCTGTTTTGGTTTTTCATGTTCCGCCAGATGCAGGGCGGCAGCAACAAGGCGCTGTCGTTCGGCAAGAGCCGTGCGCGCCGCATCAGCCCGGGCGACAAGATGGTCACGTTCAAGGACGTGGCGGGCGTCGATGAAGCTAAGGAGGAGCTGCAGGAGATCATCGAGTTCCTGCGGGATCCGAAGAAGTTTACGAAGCTCGGCGGCCGCATTCCGAAGGGCGTCCTGTTGATCGGGCCTCCGGGCTCTGGCAAGACGCTGCTGGCGCGCGCGGTGGCGGGGGAGGCCAACGTGCCGTTCTTCGCGATCAGCGGCTCGGACTTCGTCGAGATGTTCGTCGGCGTCGGCGCGAGCCGCGTGCGCGACCTCTTCGAGACGGGGAAGAAGAACGCTCCCGCCATCATCTTCATCGACGAGATCGACGCCGTCGGACGGCACCGCGGAGCGGGCCTCGGCGGCGGCCACGACGAGCGCGA
>CAYUZD010000139.1:0-8209 GCA_964449475.1 uncultured Nitrospirales bacterium | reverse complement strand
CGAATGCGAACCTGGGCCCGCTCGCGCAGAAGCTGAAGGAACAGCAAGAGACGCTTGCGGCGTGGCAGAAGGAACTGGACGAGCGCGAGGCGCGGCTCGATCAGCGCGAGGCGCTGCTGGATCAGACGCTGGCCGAAGTCACCAAGACGAAAGACGAGGTGATGGCGGCGATGGAACAGCTCGACGAGGCGCAACTCGCCGCGCTGACCGAAATCGCCAAGACGATGGAGAAGATGGCGCCGGAGAACGCGGCGACGGACCTTGCGGCGATGGACCGGCAAGACGCGGCCCGTCTGGTGCCGCTGATCAAATCGACGAGCCGCGGCAAAATCCTGGACATCGTCGAAGCCGAGGCGCGGAGCGAGATACTCGAGATCATGCAGGCGAAGAAGTACTGATCGGAGCGATACGCCGCTTCACAAGTTGTTCGCGCAAATTCTTCCCGGCACGTACGGGATTGATTCGCCGCAGACCCTTTCCTCGCGATGACTATGCGGCCACAGGCGTAAGCACACTTCGCTTACGCCTGCCACCCGGTGCTGCTTAGGGCGGTAGTCGTTGAGGCAAATTGCACGCCTAAGCTGGACTTCGCTTAGGCGTGGCACCCGAGCGTGCACGGTTTTTCGCACGGCCACACTGGCTGCTCGTGTTTTCCTCTTTTTTCTCCCGGAAATCGTTTCGGGGGAGATCTATCTCAATCGAAAGGAGGTGAGACGTGTATGAACGTAACGAATACGGCGCCGCCGATCCAGGGATCGGCGGCGCACGCCGGTGGCGTGACCGCGGCGAAGGCGCCGGAAGGCGGCGGGCTCGCGGACCTGTTCGCGGCTCTGCTGGCGTCGATGCAGGCGGCGGAACCGCCCGTGGCGGAGACCGCGATCGCGTCGTGCGTCGTAGCATGCGAGGACGGCGGGGAAACGGTCGCGCCGGACGATTCGACCGGCGAGGACGCTGCAACACCGGCGGCTGTTGGCAGTAACGCAACGGTGCCGGAAATCACGCCAGCGGCGCTGGCTGCTGTCGTAGTTGCGCCGGCAACAGCCGTGCAGGTTGCTGCGAATGATCCGGAAACTCAGGATCAGTCGACGCCTGGCGTGAGCGATGTGCTGCTGCCGGGAGATGACGCTGAGAACGACGTGACAGCGCAGCGTTTGCGGCAAGCGGTTGCACCGTTGACGGGTGAGACGGCGATCGTGCTCATGAGCGCGGTGGAGTCGGACGATGCGGTCGCTGATTTCGATGCACTGGCGGCCCCTAATCAGCCAGTGAAGCCGGACGCGCCAGCGCCGCGGGGCAACGGACTCGGGGCGATGGTCGTTGAGGCGGTCCGCGAGGGCCAGACGCTCGCGGCATCGACTGAGGACGCTCCCGGACGGACGATTCGGCAGTTGGTGCAGGATGCGATCGCGGGTGTGCGGGAACGCACGCAATCCGCGGTTGTGAATCCGCCGCTATCGGACGGCGATCAAGCGGCACCCGTCGAGATGATGGTTGCCGCGTCGAAACCGGCGGTGGACACCGTGCCGGAGCTTCGGCCGGCGCCGGCGGAAGCGTCTACGAAGGCGGTCGCGCAACTTGCGTTGAACGCGGTTGCCGCGAGCGGCGGCGGAGGCGAATCGGCCAACTCGGTGACGACGGCGTCGCACCGCGAATCGGCGCGGGCGAGCCTGCCGCAGTCGGTGGACGTGCGCGACGTGGGCGATTTCACGGTGCGCAGCGTGCGGTACCTGAGCGGGCGCACGGAAGAAACGGTGACAGTCCGGCTGGTACCGCGATCGCTGGGCGAGTTGCACGTGTCGATCCGGACGGCCGCCGAAGGCCTGGAGGTGGTACTGACGGCGGCGGGATCGGTCGCGCGCGATCGGCTCGAGGGCCAGCTCGTGGGCTTGCGCGACGCGCTCGCGCGCGAGGGGCTCGACGTGACCCGCGTGACCGTGCAGACCCAGCCGGCGTTCGACCTGAGCGGCCAGATGCCGTCGCACCAGCACCAACACAGCCAGACCGGACACGCCCCGCGCTTCGCGGCGCAGGCCTTCCGCGAACCGGAACCCAACCCGTCCGAGGCGCAGCAGCACCCGCGACCCGGACGGCCGCAACACGAAGGCGGGCTGAACATGCTCGCATGAGAGGAGGTGACACGCAATGAACGCATTGGTAGGGGTCAGGTCGAACGCGACCGGATTCCTGAGTCCGACACCGGAGACACGCGCAGCGGTCACGCAGCAACTGGCGGAGACGGCAGCGGCGCGATCCGGGCAGGCGACCGTGGCCGCGGGAGCGGCGGCGTCGACGACATCGAACGGCGGCAGCGCAACGGACGCCGTGCGGAACGAGCTGGGCAAGGACGTGTTCCTGCAACTGCTGGTATTGCAGATGCAGAACCAGGACCCGCTCAGCCCGCTCGAGAACACGGAGATGGTGGCGCAGCTCGCGCAGTTCAGCGCGCTGGAGGCCGCGACGAACCTGAACGAACAGTTCGAAGCGTTCAGCGGGAACATCGACCAGCTCAACTTCATCTCGGGCGCGCAATTGCTCGGGAAGACGGTGACGGGGGTCGATGCGGACGGCGAGGTTCAGACGGGAACAGTGGACTCGATCCACCTGGATGGGAGTCTCGTCGTGCTGACGGTCAACGGCAAGTTCATGCCGATGTCCGGAATCCTGAGCATCGTGCCGACGCCGCCGGCCGGGGAGAGCGAGTCATGATCGCGCCGATACAGCCGATCGACTCGCCTCGTGGTGCGGCAGCGCCGCGTGCGACGGTACCGGGCGCGTCGTTCCAAGCGGAACTGGCGCGGGCGGCGGACACGTCGAACCCAATCCGGTTCTCGGCGCACGCGCAGAAGCGACTGGCCGATCGCAGCATCGATTTGAGCGAATCGGACCGGGCGCGGATCGCGCACTCGGCGGACCTGGCGGCGTCGAAGGGCGCGCGCGAGGCGCTGCTACTCATGGATCGGCTCGCGCTGGTGGTGGGCGTGCCGAGCAGGACCGTGATTACCGTGATGGAGCCCCAGGACGGGGCGCCGGCGGTGTTCACGCACATTGACAGTGTCGTCATGGTGCCGCGGGACGGCGCGTGACGGCCGGGGGAAACGGGCCGGACCCTTCGGGGAGGCCCAGCCTCGCGGAAGAATGCCGCGGGGCACACACTGGAGGAAGTGAACTATGGGTACCGCGTTATTTACGGCGGTGACGGGGCTGCAATCGTTCCAGCGCAGGCTGGACGTTGTGGCGAACAACATCGCCAACGTGAACACGGTGGGCTTCAAGAGCTCGCGCGTGTTGTTTTCGGATCTGTTCAGCCAGACGCTGGAGGGCGCGGCCGCGCCGGACGGCAACTTCGGCGGGACGAACCCGTCGCAGGTGGGTCTGGGCACGACGATCGGCACGATCGACATCAACCACAGCCAGGGATCGCTTACGCAGACGGGGATTTCGTCCGATCTGGCGATCCAGGGCGCGGGATTCTTCGTGCTGAGCGACGGCGTGGGGAACGTGTTCTCGCGCGACGGTTCGTTCGCGCTCAACGCGAACGGGTTTCTGATCGATCCGGCGACGGGCCTGTTTGTGCAGGGATTCCCGGCGGACGCGAGCGGTGTGATTGACACCGAGGTGCCAGTGGGGAACATCGTCGTGCCGATTGGCGGCGCGGCGATCGTGCAAGCGACGACCAATACGTCTCTGGTCGGCAACTTGACGGCCGAGGCGACGATTGGCGATCCGCTGGCGATTCCGCCGATTCCGCCGACGACGGTAAACCGGACGATCCGCGTGTATGACTCGCTCGGCACGGCGCGCGACATCGAGCTGACGTTCACGAAGATCGCGCAGGTGGACGACGGCGGCACGCTGTTCAATGCGTGGTCGGTTGAAGCACTGTTCGACGGCGTATCGGCGCTGAACCCCGGGTCGAGCGGCGGTACGCGGGCGGTGCTGCTGTTCAATCCGGACGGGTCGCTGAGCCAGTACGGGTTCGACGACGGCGCGGGGACGTTCGCGGGCACGCTTGCGCCGGGCGAACCGGTGGCGAGCATCACGAACTTTACCGGAGAGACGATTCCCGTAACGCCGTTCGACTTCGACATCAATTGGGCGGGGATCACCGAGCTGTCCGGGCAGAGCCAGGTGACGAACCCGAACCAGAACGGGTTCCCGCTAGGTGTGCTCGAGGCGTTTAACATCGGTGAGAGCGGGATCGTGAACGGCATCTTCAGCAACGGGCTGACGCGCGTGCTGGGCCAGGTGGCGTTGGCGAACTTCTCGAACGTGAACGGGCTCGAGAAGGCCGGGGACAACCTGTTCCGTCAGAGTTCGTCGTCGGGCCTGCCGCAAATTGGCCTGGCGGGCACGGGCGGCCGGGGGAGCATCAGCGGCGGGGTGCTGGAAGGGTCGAATGTCGACCTCGGCACCGAATTTAGTAACATGATCATCACGCAACGGGGGTTCCAGGCGAATGCCCGGACGATCACGACCGCCGACACGCTGCTCGGCGAGGCCGTGAACCTGATTCGGTAAGTAGTCGCGTGATATCGGGGCTGGGGGGCCTCGTACCCTCCAGCCCCATTCGGGGGCGCACATGATCCGACTGTCGCGGCTGAATGGCGCGGAATTCGTGTTGAACGCGGAACTGATTCAGGAGATCGAATCGAAACCGGACACGATCATCACGCTGACCAGCGGCCAGAAAATGATGGTTCGGGAATCGGTCGAAGACGTGCGGCGCGCGGTGCTAGAATACAAGCGCCACATTCTCGGGGGACCGATACCGCAAGCGGGGGAGTAGTCTTCGCGGTATGGATATCGCATCGATAGTCGGCATCATCGCCGGATTCGGGTTGATGCTGACCGCCATTCTGCTCGGCGGTAGCATCACGCTGTTCATCGACGTCCCATCGATTGTTCTCGTGGGAGGGGGCACGATCGCGTCCACGCTGATTAATTACACGCTGGGCGACGTGCTGGGTGTCGTGGGCCCGTTGCGTAAGGCGTTCTTTAACAAAGACATCGATCCGCGCGGATTGATCGAGAAACTGGTCGAGTTCGCCACGATCGCGCGCCGCGAGGGGATTCTTGCGCTGGAGACCCATGCGCAGAACGCCGAAGACGAATTTCTGGGCAAGAGCATTCAGCTCGCGATCGACGGGACCGCGCCGGAACTGATTCGCGACATCCTCACCACGGAAGTGGCGTTCATGGAGGAACGGCACAATCGCGGCCAGGCGATCATCACGACGATGGGGACGTTCGCGCCGGCGTTCGGCATGATCGGGACGTTGATCGGGCTGGTGCAGATGCTGGCGAACATGAGCGACCCGTCTCAGATCGGCGCGGGTATGGCCGTGGCGTTGTTGACGACGCTGTACGGCGCCGTGCTGGCGAACGTCGTATTCCTACCGGCGGCGGGCAAGCTCAAGGTGCGCACGGCGGGTGAACTGCTGGCGAAAGAGATCACCATCGAGGGGATCTTGGCAATTCAGTCAGGCGACAACCCGCGCGTGGTCGAGCAGAAACTGAAAGCATTCCTGTCGCCGCAACTGCGCGAGCAAATGGCCGGTAAATAGGCCACGGGCATCGATGGCCAAGAAAGAAAAGAAATGTGAGTGCGAGCCGGGCGCGCCGATGTGGGTGCTGACGTTCGGCGACATGATGAGTCTATTGCTGACGTTCTTCATTCTGCTGCTGTCCTTCGCGAGCATGGATAAACCGCGGGATTTCCAGGAGGCGATCGTTTCGATCCAGGGCGCGTTCGGCGTGATGCCGCAGGACTTGCAGATGGTGCGCATCCAGGCAGCACCAGTCCGCATGCGGCGGCCGAACAAGGAAGCCGAAGACCTCGCGCGGCGGGTGCAACGCGGACTGCAAGTGATGGGAATGCAGGAGGACGTGAAGTTCACGTACGACACCGCGGGCGGCGTGAAGATCAGCCTGCCCGGCGAGATCCTGTTTCCCGCGGGCGGCGCGGCACTGCGCGTCGAGGCGTATACGATGCTCGACAATATCGGCGCGCTGTTGTCCGAATTGCCGGACGCGACGTTCGAGGTGCGGGGACACACGGACGATACGCCCCTGGGCGACACGTCGGTGTTCCGCGACAACCACGACCTGAGTTACGCGCGGGCGGACGCGGTGGCGCGGTACCTGCAGCGCACGTCGCGGATGCCGATGGGCCAGTTCGAGATCATCGGGAGCGGGGACGGTCATCCGGTACAGACGAACATGACGGAAGAAGGCCGGCAGGCAAACCGCCGGGTCGAGATTCTGGTCCGTGGACTGTTGAGCAACCAGCGCGTGAAAGAGCTGCAAGACCGGGTCAACGAATTGACAAATCGGTGAGTGGCCTGAGAAAATCTCGAAAACGGGGGAACGGCGGGCGCGGTGCGTCCGTTCGTGGGGGAATGTATGGCTGACGACGCCAAGAAGGACGCCGCGCCGGCCGAGGCGTCCGGCGGGGGGCTGGGGAAGTTCCTGCTGCCGGTGGGGTTGGTGCTGGTGGCGGCTATTGGGGGTCTGGCGACCTATCTCTTCGTGCTCGCACCTATGCTGGCGCAGGATGAGTCGTCGGTTGAGGCCAAGGCGACGACGGACGAGCTAATGCCGTCGGCGCCGGCGATGATCACGCTCCCGGACGGGTTTGTGAACGTCATGCGGGACGGGGAGATGCCGGCGTCGATCCTCGTCTATGGGGTATCGCTCGAGTGCAACAACCAGGCGACGGCGGACATTGTAAACGCGCACCTTGCGCGGTTTATTGATATAATTAACAAGTTGCACGATTCCCGGACGCGGTCCGAGTTGGATGACACGCTCCTGATGAAGGAGAGCATCCAGCGCCAGGCGACGCAGAAGGCAAATGATCTGCTCCGGCGTCTGCAGCAGGAACCGGACGACACCATCAGGATCACGGCGGTGCTGCATCACAAGTTCGCGGTGCAGGACCCGGCGTAGTCCCGCCAACCGCGGAAGGGGTGCACGATGGCCGGCGAGCAACTCGCTGAGGCGCATTCAGCCGAACTCGATGAACTGGCCGATCGCACGCCCGATCCGGTCCATCTCTCACTCGGCGATCTCGCGGGTGTGCCGCTGACGGTCGGCGCGGAGCTCGGCCGGACGAAGACGCGCGTGCGCGATATTCTGGCGCTGAAGGTCGGGTCGCTGATTACGCTGACCAAGGTGGCGGGCGAAATGGCGGACATCACGTTGAACGGCATCCACTTTGCCCGCGGGGAAGTCGTTGTTATCGGCGACATCCTTCACGTGCGGATCGCGGAAATTGTCGAAACGAACCCGGCGGACCGGAACGATGCGTAAGCTAACGGGATTCGCGTTAGCTGCAGCGATCGCGTGCGCGTCGACCCTTGCCGCGCAGGAGACCCCGCCGCCGACGGATACGTTGGTGGACGGCGTCAACGCGGCGCTCGATCGCGGTACGGACACGC
This sequence comes from uncultured Nitrospirales bacterium, assembly GCA_964449475.1. Taxonomy (GTDB): domain Bacteria; phylum Hydrogenedentota; class Hydrogenedentia; order Hydrogenedentales; genus VFKU01. The sequence goes on along the minus strand of CAYUZD010000139.1, from coordinate 770 downwards.
CCGAGCGGCCCGAGAGCGTGTTCACGAGCGGCGAGAGCGCGGTGTCGGGGCCGATGCGTTCATTGGTGCAAGGGATTGTCGCGCTGTTGCTCGTGCTGGCAGTGATTCTGGGCCTGTATTACGCGCTGAAGCGGTGGGGCAAGGGCATGCCGCTGTTGGCGGGTGCAAACCTTGGGAAAGTGCTCGGGCGGATCTACCTCGATCGCGGCACGTCGCTGCATTTTGTGCGCGTGGCGGACCGGGTGCTCGTGGTGGGCGTGAACAACACGACGATTTCGACCGTGGCGGAATTCAACGCGGCGGCGTTCGAGCGCGAGGCCGCGAGCGAAGGTGCGCCGGCCGCGGCGTTCAACCCGGATTCGTTCCTGGCGGAATTGCAGGAGCATTCGCGCGAACTCAAGCAGGCGGCGGGCCTGCCACATGCCGAAGAAGACGAGATCGCGGCGTTGCGCGGCGACATCCAGCGGCTGCAACGATACCTGCGGGAAGAGAACCGTGAACCGGCGGACTAGCGTCCGCGCGGTCCTTGTCGTACTCCTGCTCCACCTTTGTGCTGCGCCTGCGCGTGCGCAGGAACCGCAGACTCCGGACGAGAATCCGCTCGGCGTCGATATCGTCGGCGCGCTGCAACAGGCGGGCGAACCCGAGAACATCAGCACGACGCTGGTGATCTTCGCGCTGCTGACGATCCTGTCGCTGGCGCCGGCGATCCTGGTGATGACGACGTCGTTCACGCGCATCATCGTCGTGTTCGGCTTCCTGCGGCAGGC
>CAYUZD010000138.1:0-8348 GCA_964449475.1 uncultured Nitrospirales bacterium | reverse complement strand
TTCTCGATGCTCTGTTGCAGGATCCAGAAGATGAGGTCCTGCTTCTTGAGCCCGACGTTTTCCTCGCCGAGCTCGCGCGCCATCGCGGTGAGCTCGGTCATGCTCATGTTCTTCAGGTCGGTGATCGACAGCTCCGGTCCCGAGAACGATTCGTTCTCAGCGTCCGCGACGTCCATCGGCGCTCCTCCCTCATTGCCTTGCGGCGGCCTCGGCGGGCGCTGGCCTTCGTGGAAGCGTTGTCCGCCGCCACCGCCACCACCCCCGCCTCCACCGTTGGCGTTGTTCGGCCGGCGCGGCTTGTTGCCGTGCGGTCCGCCGGGGCGTTGCTTGCCCGGGCGGTGTTTCGGCCGGCCGCCGGGAAAATCCTGTCCGGTTTTTTCAGTCATGCCTTCCCCTCGTACTTCGTCATGCGTTGTGCTCCGTCCTGCATCTATGGCAGCCGGTCCAGTGCGGACCGGATGGCGGATTCGTTAGTGAATTTCCGCCCAGTTATCGCCAATGCCGACGTCCACCCTGAGCGGAACATCGAGCGCAATGGCGCCTTCCATAATCTCCTTCATCGTGGCCGCGACGGCCTTGGCGTCCTTCTTCGGCGCCTCGACCACGAGTTCGTCGTGCACCTGCAACAGCAGCCTCGCCGGGCCGCCGGCGAGCGCCCGATCGAGCCGGATCATCGCGACCTTGATCGTGTCCGCCGCGGTGCCCTGCACCGGTGTGTTGACCGCCATGCGCTCGGCCTGGCCACGCGTCGCGCGATCCGACGCGGTCAACTCCGGCAGATAGCGCCGGCGCCCGAGCAGCGTCTTCACGTAACCAATCTCGCGCGCTTCGGCGATTGTCCGATCGAGCCACGCCTTCACACCCGGGTACTGCTTGAAGTAATTGTCGATGAACTTCTGCGCGTCCGACCGCGACACGCCGATGTTCCGCGCCAGGCCGAACGCGCTGATGCCATAGATGACGCCGAAGTTGACGGCCTTGGCCTGGCGCCGCATCTCTGCGTTTACGGCCTCGGGCTTGACGCCGAACACCCGCGCCGCGGTGTCGCGGTGGATGTCGGTGTCCGCTGCGAACGCTTGCTTCAGCGCCGCGTCGCCCGAGAGATGCGCGAGAATCCTCAATTCAATTTGTGAGTAGTCCGCCGAGATCAGCTTCAGCCCCGGTGCGCCCGGCACAAACCCCTGCCGGATGCGCCGGCCCAATTCCGTGCGGACCGGTATGTTTTGCAAATTCGGATCGCTGCTCGAGAGCCGCCCCGTCGCGGCGACCGCCTGGTTGAACGAGGTGTGAATCCGCCCCGTTTCCGGGTGTACCAGCTTGGGCAACGCCTCGACATAGGTGCCACGGAGCTTTTCCAGCATCCGGAATTCGAGCACCTTGGCCGGCAGCGGATGCTCCTGCGCAAGCTGTTCGAGGACCTCCACGTCCGTCGAGAAGCCGGTCTTGGTCTTCTTGGCGGGCGTCAAGCCCAGGTCTTCGAACAGGACTTTCTGCAACTGTTTGGGGGAGTTGATCTGGAAGGACCCCCCGGCCATTTGGACGATCTCGGTTTCGAGCGCGGCCAGCCGGCCCGCGATCTCCTTCTTGAGGTCTGCAAAGACCGCAGGGTCGATCGCGATTCCCGCCATCTCCATTCGCGCGAGCACCCCGATCAACGGAAGTTCGACTTCGTTGAAGAGGGACTCCAACTCCCGCTCACGGAGGGAAGCTTGGAAAATCTTCGACAGGCGCCACGTAACGTCCGCGTCTTCGCAGGCGTAGGTACACGCGCTTTCCAGCGGTACCTGGTCGAACGTGATTGCCTGGGATCCCGTACCTATCAGGTCGGTAATGGGGATTGTCTTGCGCTTGAGGTGTTTGAGGCTTAACTCATTGAGATTATGCCGGAGCCGGGAGGGGTCCGTCAAGTATGAGGCGACCATGGTGTCCAAAATTACACCTGAAACGGGCGCACCGGCGCGTTCGAGGACGATTAGGTCGTACTTAATGTTGTGGCCTATTTTATGGATATTCTCATTTCCGAGCAGGGGCCGGAGCAGGTTCAGCGCCTGTTCGAGCGGGATTTGTCCTGTGGCGGACATGCCGTCCAATAGGCCGGCCTCCGTGTGGCCGACCGGGATGTAATAGGCCTTCCGATCCAGACAACTCATGGACACGCCGACAAGCCGCGCGCGCATGGGGTCCTCAGAGGTGGTCTCCGTATCGACCGCGAACCGGCCCGATTTCTGCATTTCGGCGATCGCCTTCGCGAGTTTCTTCACGTCGGTGACGAGCGTGTAGTCGAGTTTTTCCTCGGGCTGTTCGTCCAGGAATTCCTCGGTGAGCGCGCGGAATTCGAACTTGGCGAAGGTGTCCGCGAGCTGGCCGCGATTCAGTTCACGGCGGCGGTAATCATCGAGCGCGTGGTCGAACGCGACATCGTACTTGAGCGTGACAAGATCCTTGCTAAGGTAGGCGTTGTCCTTGTCGGCGACGAGGTTCTCCTTCTGCTTTCCCTTCAACTCGTCAATGTGCGCGTAGATGCCATCAAGGTCGCGGTACTTTTCGAGCAGCGCCTTGGCCGTCTTCTCGCCGATACCTTTCACGCCCGGGACGTTGTCAGTGGAGTCACCCATCAGCGCGAGTGCGTCGATCACGTGCTCGGGCCCGACGCCGAACCGTTCCTTGACCTCGGCGGGGCCGATCCAGAGTCCGGCGTCACCCTTGCTTGGGTCGAACACTTTAATCTTATCGGTAACGGCCTGGAGGATGTCCTTGTCGCCGGAAATCATGGCGACGTCCATGCCCTTTGCGGCGGCCTCGCGCGCGAGCGTCGCGAGCACGTCGTCCGCTTCGACGCCCGGCACCCGCACGATCGGTACGTCGAACGCGCGGATAATCTCGTCGATCTTCGGGAATTGTTCGATGAGGTCTGCGGGCGTATCGGGCCGGTGGGACTTGTATTCCTTGTACATTTCGTCGCGGAACGTTTTGCCCGGCGCGTCGAAGACGACGACGATGTGGGACGCGTCGTGTTCGCGCAGGATTTTGAGCAGCATGCGGGCGAAGCCGAATACGGCGTTGACGGGGTTGCCCTTCGAGTCGCGCAGGTTTCGGATTGCGAAGAACGACCGGAAGGCGTAGGCCATGCCGTCGATGATGTAGAACTTTTCAGCCATGACATGCCGAAAGTACGGCGGCGACTTGTTGCATTAGTTTAATTCGCAACACTGGACTTCGCCTTGTGTGCCATCGCGACGATTTCCTGGGCAACGGCCTTCGATGCGCCGCCTTTGAGCATGCCACGCACCATATCGTAATCCTCGATCATCTTGCGGCGGCGATCGGTGTCCTCGATGAGGTCGAACGCGTGCGGCAGGATATTCTCGACCCGGGCTTGTTCCTGGATGAACTCGGGGAAGATGTGACGGCCGGCGAGGATGTTTGCGATGGAGATGGCGTTGATCCGCGAGCCCACGAACTTGCGTGCGAGCCATACCGAGATCGCCGAGCCGGAGTAGACCATCACCATCGGCACCCTGAAGAGGGTTGTTTCGACGGTTGCCGTGCCGGACGCGACCATGGCGAACCGCGCCGCGCGAAGCACCTCGTACATTCCGCCAACAGCGGTTTCGACCGGGAAATCGCCGACGATCGCGCGAATCTGTTCCGCGCGCGCGTCATCGACGCAGGGCGCGACGAAGCGCGCGTCGGGATAACGTTTGCGTATGGCTCTCGCCACCTCGATCATGATGGGCAGGATATGGCGGATCTCCTGGGAGCGGCTGCCCGGCAATAGGCCGATGACGCGCGGGCCGGCGAACGTGTCGGGCACACGGACCTCGGCGATGTGATCGACGAGGGGATGGCCTACGTAGGCGCAAGGCACGCCCGCCTCCTCGTAGATCTTCGGTTCGAACGGGAGGATGACGAGCATCTTGTCCACGAACTTCTTGACGACGCGCACGCGGCCACGCCGCCAGGCCCAGACCTGCGGGCCGATGTAGTAGAGGACGGGAATGCCGAGGCCGTGCGCGCGCTCGGCCAGGCGGAGATTGAAGCCGGGATAATCGATGAGGACGACGACGTCGGGCCGCGCCTGTTCAAAATAGGCGACGGTCTCCTTGAACAGGCGCCGAATCATTCCGATCGACTTGATGACCTCGACAAATCCAAGGAGGGACGTTTCGGCCAGGTTGTAGCGCAATTCCATGCCTGCGCGCTCCATGCGCGGGCCGCCGAGACCGATGCACTGAACCGAGGGATCGAGTTTGAGCAGCTCCTCGATCACGTGCGCGCCGTGCTGGTCGCTCGAATTCTCACCGGCGCAGAGAAATACCTTCATGGCTGCCGTGCCCGGCATTGCTTGAGGATCTCGAAGGCGAGATCGAGCGCGCGCAGACCGTCCTCGCCGGGGACGAGCGGGCGGGTACGCGTACGGACACAGTCGACGAACGAGTCCAGTTCCGCGCGCAGGGGTTCCTCGCGGGTGACCTCGAGCGGTTCGATGGATATCCATTCCATAGGCGACGTGCCGGGAGGCAAGACGCCGGGTTTCTTTCGATAGACGAGAATCTCCTGCTCCGAATAGTCCGTGGAAACATAGGCATCGTCCGCGAAGATGCGGATCTTGCGCATCCGATCGATCGAGATCCGGCTCGCGGTAACGTTCGCGACGCATCCGGACGCGAACCGCAGCCGGACGTTTGCGATGTCCTCCTCCTTCGAAAAGATCGGAATGCCGACGGCATCGACACCCTCGACGGTGGACTTCACGAGCGCGAGGATCACGTCGAGGTCGTGAATCATCAGATCGAGCACAACGCTCACGTCGCCGCCGCGTCCGGAATACGGACTGAGCCGGTGGCATTCGATGAACAGCGGGTTTCGGACACGCTCGGCAAGGGCGATGACGGCGCCGTTGAAGCGTTCGACATGGCCGACCTGTAGCAGGCGCTTGTTCCGCGCGGCGACCGCGACGAGATCGCGCGCTTCGTCGAGCGTCGCGGCGATCGGTTTTTCGACGAGCACGTCCACGCCGGCTTCCAGTAGTTGCTTAACGACGGCGTGATGCGCGGTCGTTGGAACGGCGACAGAGGCCGCGTCGATGCCGGAAGCGATCAAGCCCCCGAGACCCGCGAAGAATCTCGTGCCGAACTCTCTCGCGACGCTCTGGCCGTGATCTTCTCGCGTGTCCACGACGCCGACCAGTTCCGCGCCCTGCAATGAGGCGTAGAGCCGCGCGTGGTGGTAGCCGAGATGGCCGACGCCCACGACGCCCACTCGAATGGTTTTCATACTATGCCGCCAGGCCGGGCGGGCGCGCGCCCTCGAGGGTCCCGTCCGTACCCGGCGCCGCGCCGCGCGCCGGGACCGTAGATTACAACGTCACGCCGCGTTTGCTCGATGCGATGAAGTCCAACAGGTATTTTCGTTCCGGGCTGTCGTCGACGGAGACCTCGATCTCAGCGACCGCCTGCGTCGTGTTCAGATTAGACCGGCAGAGGATTTTGTACATTTCCTTGATTCGCGCGCGGCCTTCCTTGTCGATGCCGAGGCGTTGGAGTCCGACCGTGTTCGGTCCGTGGCAGCGGCAGGGGATGTCCGCCGTGAGCATGTAGGGGAGGCAATCCTTGGAGACGCGGGACATGCCTCCGACGAACGAGTAGCTGCCGACGCGGATATGCTGGTGAAGGGCCGAGAGACCGGCGATGTTGGCGTAGTCGTCGATGTCGATGTGTCCGCTGAGGCCGGTGTAGCTCGCGATGACGGTGTGGCTGCCGATGTGGCAGTCGTGGCCGACATGGACATAGCACATCAGGAAGTTGTGATCACCGAGCGACGTGAGACGCTCGGATTCGCCGGCATTTCGCATCGTATTGGTCGAGAGCGTGACGAATTCGCGGATGATGTTGTCGTTTCCGATGCGCAACCTGCCGTAGAGCTTCGGGTCGTGCTTGAGATCCTGCGATCGCATGCCGATCTGCGCACTTGCGGAGATGTAGTTGCGTTCCCCGATGGTCGTATTGCCGTCGACGATGCAGTGCGGGCCAATCACGGTGCCGGCGCCGATGCGGACGTTCGGTCCGATGACGGCGTACGGCTGGACCTCGACGTCATCGGCCAACTCGGCATCCGGATGGACGATGGCCGTTGGATGGATCTTCATTCGCCCCCGCGCAGAAAAGTGGAGTGGATAGGAGCTATGGGATAGCACAGCCTTCGGATGAAATCAAGAATGCGCACGGTGCTCAGCCTTCCTCGCGTGATGTGATGCCCAGGTCGGCGGCGAGATCAAGCACGGTGAACCGGTTGCGGATGTAGCGCGCGCGCCGCTGGGCCAGCCGGTAGTCTGCGATCGGCGCGGTCAGTTCCTCGGGCTGCGTAGGGCCGCCCGACTCGCGGATGGCGTGTTCGACAACGCGCGACGGCAACAGGTCGCAGGGTAGCTCGCGTTGCATTTGCGGAATCGAGGCGCGAATCCGTTCGAGATGCTCACGCAACCGATCCGGATTCATCTTCTTCGCGTCCCACTGTGCCTTCACTTCCGCGCCGACCTCGGCACCCCAGTCCTCCCGAATCCACGCGGCGATCGCCGCGTCGGACGACGCAGCTTCAACGAGACGGTCGATTTCGACGTCGTCGGGTTCGAGCGCTAGGATGTCCTCCCAGAGGCGCAGGCAGTAGACCGTCGCAACGCCGACCTGCGCGCCGTGGAGGTCGTGCGGCGTGCCGTTGAGCGCACTCTTCATGTCGATGAAATGCGAAATGAGGTGCTCGCCGCCGGACGCGGGCGCGGAGGAACCCGCAATGATCATCGAGAATCCGGACAACAGTAGCGCCTCTAGCGCGAGCGCGACGGCTTCCGGGTCGCCGCGGCCGATGCGCGGCGCGGCCTCGATGAGGCGTTCCTGGATGCCCTCGAAGAATTCGCGTGCCTTCGGATCGAACGGCGCATCGAGGAGGATGTGCGATGCGCGCCAATCGGTCGTGGAGGAACATTTGGACAAGAAGTCGCCGACCCCGGCGGCGGCCATGCGCACGGGCGCGGTGGCGACGTGCTCGGGGTTGGCGAAGACGGCGACCGCGGGCCGGCAGGGGAGCGTGCGTTTGAGACCGCGGACCTTCAGGGCCGTAATGCCGGACGTGTACCCGTTCATCGACGCGGCGGTGGGGTAGAGCAACACCGGGACGGCGAGTTTATCGCCGGCGTGTTTGGCGAGGTCACAGACAGTACCGGAACCGACCGCGACGATCGCGTTCGCACCGGCGGCGACCTTCGCGACTTCGTCGCCGAGCGTGTCGGTCGCGTCGATGGGTCCCGCGCCGAGCGAGTGTGTTTCGACGTGGATTCCGGCGTCGCGCAATGCCCGGCAGACGGCGTCGCCACCCGCGCGGAACGTGTTATCGTCACCCAGGACGAATGCGGCGCGCATCCCCTCGTCGCGCGCGAAGCGCACGAGCCGGGCCGTCGCGTCGAGGCCGACGTGACACGCGCGAAACGGCAGACCGTTCGGCGCGCCGAATTCCGGGATGAACTTCTCCCCCAACCGACACCAGCCGGGTTGGTACATCGTCTGCCGGGCCCCCAACAAGGCGACAAGCTGCCGCACGACCAAAAAAAGCCGGCGAGACGCCGGCGCTACGATTTACGCTTCCCCTCTACACCGAGCTACGCCCGGGGCCCCTCGCCGCGTTTAAGTTTGCGCCAGAGCGTGTTCCGGCCGATCCCGAGGATCCGCGCGGCCTTGGCCTGGTTGTGCTTGCAGACGCGGAGGACCCGCTGAATGTGCTCCATTTCGACGTCTTCGAGGCTACGCATGGCCGCGGCGGTCTCGCTGGGCGCCGCAGCCGCGGCAGCGGCCCGCTCGACGGCGATCGCCGCTTCGCCGGCCTGGATGGGGACGAAGATGTATCCCCACACCCCAGATTCGCGCATCGCGCGGACCGCCTCGGGTACGCCCGACGCGGACGCGAGGATGAGTGTGCGACAGGTGGCCGACTTCTTCGCAGCGGTGTCGAGCGAGTCCGTCAGCAGCACGTCGGGTGCGGCATCGACGATGGTGTGCCCCGCCGCTTCGAGCGTGGCGTGTAACGTCATGCGTTGCGGAACATCGGTGACTGCCAACTGGACGCGTGCCATATGCGACGCCTCCTCGTCCCCGCCAGCGTTCGGCCCGGGGCAAACCGGCGTTCGATCGAGCCAAATCGAGACTACTCCTTATTCTTTGCAAAGTAAACCCCTGTGCTTCCTTGTACCTCTCGGCGGCCAAGTGACATAATGTCGGCCCTTTGTTTTCATCAAGGAGATTCGCATGCGGGTGTTGTTGACGGGCGGCGCCGGATTTCTCGGTTCTCACTTTTGCGAC
>CAYUZD010000137.1:1420-8397 GCA_964449475.1 uncultured Nitrospirales bacterium | reverse complement strand
CGTCGGTGGACAACCAGCAGGAAATCCAGGAAGTCGGCGGGACGGACTTCGGGTTTGCGTTCGAGGACATTGCGCGGTTTCGCGTGAGCGTGTTCAAGCAGCGCGGGAACATCGGGCTGGTGCTGCGAATCATTCCGCGGCGCATCAGCACGATGGAGGAGCTCGGGCTGCCGGACTCGATGAAGAAGGTGATCAACCAGCCGCGCGGGATGATCCTCGTGACGGGCCCGACGGGTTCGGGCAAGAGCACGAGCCTGGCGGCGATGATCGACTACCTGAACACGACGCACGACCACCACATCATCACGATCGAGGATCCGATCGAGTTCTACCACACGCACAAGAAGAGCATCGTGAACCAGCGCGAGGTGGGGGTGGACGTGCCGACGTTCTCCGAGGCGCTCCGGCGCGCGCTGCGTCAGGACCCGGACATCATTCTGGTGGGGGAAATGCGCGACCTCGAGACGATCGAGGCGGCGGTGACGGCGGCGGAGACGGGTCACCTGGTGTTCGGCACGCTGCACACGACGGGTGCGGTGCGGACGATCGACCGACTGGTGGACGCGTTCCCGTCGAACCAGCAGGAGCAGATCCGGACGCAGCTCGCGGGTAACCTGAAGGCGGTGATCTCGCAGACCTTATTGAAACGCAAGTCGGGCGGGCGCGTGGCGGCGTTCGAGATCATGATCTCGACGCCGGCGATCCAGAGCCTGATCCGCGACAACAAGTCGTACCGCATCACGTCGGCGATCCAGACGGGGCACAAGTACGGGATGAACCTGCTGGACGAGCACCTGATGGCGCTGTTCCGCAAGGCGGTGGTGACGTACGACGAGGCGGTGTCGAAGGCGCAGGACGCATCGGAGTTCGAGGTGCATGCGCGCGAGCTGAACATTCCGGGCGGACCGAAACCGCTGGACGCGAACGGCAAACCGATGGCGCAGAAACCGGGCGGCGGCCACTAGGCGCTAACGTATGGCGACGGTAGAACAGAGAAAGCGCCGGAACCTCGGCGACATCCTGGTCGAGCAGGGCGTAATCACGCCGCTGGAACTCGACGAGGCGCTGCAACGGCAGCGGTTGACGGGGGATTTCCTCGGCCGCGTGCTGGTGAAGCTCGAGCTGTGCCAGGAGCAGGACGTGCTCGAGGCGCTCGGCGTGCAGCAGGGGATGGAGCGCGTCGATCTGACGAAGTTCAAGATCAAGGACGACGTGCTGCGCAAGATCCCGGCGGACGTGGCGCGGTTCTACAACGTGGTGCCGGTGAAGTTCAAGGAGAACGGCGCGCTGGTGGTGGCACTGGCGGACCCGCTCAACCTCGGGCTGCTGGACGACATTTCGCAGATCGTCGGCGGGCCGGTCGAGGGCGCGGTGAGCAACCTCACCGACGTGACGAACGCGATCAAGAACAACTACTCGTTCGAGGGCGACAACGTCCACGAGACGCTGAAGGAACTGATCGAGAAGGTCGGCGACAGCGAGCTGACCATGGAAGAGCTCGGGCAACAGCAGATCGTGGGCGACGTGGAGAACCTCGTCGAACTCGCTCAGGAACCCGAGATCATCAAGATCGTGAACCTGGTGCTGCTGGAAGCGGTGCAGCGCAAGGCGTCGGACATTCATTTCGAGGTGTACGAAGAGGATTTCCGGATCCGTCTGCGGCAGGACGGCGTGCTGCACGAGGTGGTGGCGCCGCCGAAGGCGATCTCGCTGGCGGTGGTGTCCCGCGTGAAGGTCATGTGCAACATGGACATCGGCGAGCGGCGGCTGCCGCAGGACGCGCGCATCGAGCTGAAGATCGGCGACTCGGACATCGACGTGCGCGTGGCGACGCTTCCGACGCTGTTCGGCGAGTGCGTGGTGATGCGCGTGCTGGACCGGACATCGGTGCAGATCGACCTCAAGAAACTCGGCATGCCGGACAAGATGCTCGATGACATCAGCGGGATCATCACCAAATCGAGCGGGCTGTTCCTGGTGACGGGCCCGACGGGGTCGGGCAAGACGACGACGCTGTACGCGTGCATGGCGGAGCTGAACAAGGTTGACAGCAAGCTGATTTCCTGCGAAGACCCGGTGGAATTGCAGATCGAGAACATCGTGCAGGTGCAGATCCGGGAGGAAGTCGGGTTGACGTTCGGCGCATCGCTGCGATCGATCCTGCGCCAGGACCCGGACATCGTGATGGTGGGCGAGGTGCGCGACCTCGAGACGGCGACGATGTGCATTGAGGCGTCGCTGACGGGCCACTTCGTGTTGAGCAGCATCCACACGAACAGCGCGGTGGAGACGGTGACGCGCCTGCTGGACATGGACGTGGAGGCGTTCCTGATCACGTCGGCGCTGGAGGGCGTGCTGGCGCAGCGCCTGATGCGCAAGATTTGCCGGGACTGCCGGCAGAAGTTCCGCCCGGACCCGCAGGAGATGGACGAACTGGGCGTGCCGAAGAGCTGGCGGAAGTCGGAGGATTTCCACCTGTACCGTCCGAAGGGGTGCCCGGCGTGCGACTACATCGGGTACAAGGGCCGGACGGGCGTGTACGAGTTGCTCGCGATCAACGACGATCTGCGCGAGATGATTCTGAACCGCGCGATGACGCAGGACATGCGCAAGTACGCGCGCAAGAAGCTGGGGATGCTGACGCTGCGCGAAGAGGCGCTGATGAAAGCGGTTAAGGGTATCACGAGCGCGGAAGAAGTGATCGAACATACGGAACTGTTCGTCGACTAGGGCCGGGAGAGACGCGATGCCGCGATTTGCATACAAGGCGACGGACCGGGAAGGCAAAGACCGGTTCGGCGTGATTGAGTCCGAGAGCCAGGCGCTGGCGGTGCAGGATGTGCGAAACATGGGCCTGTTCCCGACGCACATCCGCGAGGCGCGCAAGTCGGACGAGCGCCGCGCGCGGAAGAAGAAGGGCGGCCTGAGCGAGATTTACTTCGGCGGCGTGAAGTTCAAGGAGCAGGTGATCATCACGCGGCAACTGTCGACGCTGATCGATGCGGGCCTGCCGCTGCTGCGGAGCGTGAACATCCTGATCGCGCAATTGAAGCCGTCGAAGATGAGGGACACGCTGCGGGACATATCGGCGGACGTGCAGGCGGGCGCGACGTTCTCCGAATCGCTCGCGAAACACCCGAAGATCTTCGACCGGTTGTACGTGAACATGGTGAAGGCGGGCGAAGTGGGCGGTATGCTCGAGGTGGTGCTGAACCGCCTCGCGACGTTCATGGAAAAGCGCCAGGCGCTGATCCGCAAGGTGCGCGGCGCGATGATTTACCCGATCGCCGTGATCGTGATCGCGTCCGGCATCGTGACGTTCCTGCTGGTGCGCGTGGTGCCGGTGTTCGCGGAGATCTTCACGGAATTCGGCAGCGGGTTGCCGGCGCCGACGCAGTTTTTGGTGGACGTGGCGGACTTCATGAAGGTGTCGTGGTGGAAGCTGCTGCTGTACATCAACTCGACGATCATCGGCATCAAGCTGATCCGCAAGATTCCGCAGGTGCAGCGTCTGACGGACCGGGTGTCGTTGAAGATCCCGAAGGTGGGCGATCTGGTGACGAAGGTGGCGGTGGCGCGGTTCGCGCGGACGTTGGGGACGCTGATCAATTCCGGCGTGCCGATCTTGCAGGCGCTGAAGATCACGAAGGACACGATCACGAACTCGGTGATCCAGGACGCGGTGCAGAAGGTGCACGACCGGATCAAGGAAGGCGACACGATCGCGGCGCCGCTGGATGAGACGAAGGTGTTCCCGGCGATGGTGGTGAACATGATCGACGTCGGCGAGGAAACAGGATCGCTGGACGCGATGTTGAACAAGGTGGCGGACATTTACGATGCGGAAGTCGAGGCGGCGGTGGAAGCGTTGCTGCAACTGATGGAGCCGGCGATCATCATTGTGCTGGGCGGGATCATCGGGTTCATCGTGGTGGCGTTGTACCTGCCGATTTTCACACTCGGCGACGCGATCAGCGGGAACACGTAGGCAACCGCGCGGACCACGCGCGGATGGATTGAGAATGGAACGCAGTACCCGGCGGCGGGCCGACGGCATGGGCCGTGGGGCCCGCCGGGCCGTGTGAAGGACCGATCGGCGCCGAAGTGCGAAAGCGGGCGCCGCGCGCGGACGACGAGGTCCGCGGCCAAGGAGGCAGCAATGCGCAGCAGGATGGGAGTGACCCGGGACAGGCGCGCGGGCTTTACGCTCGTCGAGCTGTTGGCGGTGATCGCGATTATCGGGATCCTGGCGGCGATCGTGGTGCCGCAGGTGACGAAGTTCATGGCGGACGCGCGGATGGCGCGGGCGGTGTCGGAGGTTCGCAATGCCGAGACCGCGCTCGTGGGCGCGCTGTCGAACACCGGCCGGTCGGATTTCAAGGCGTTCTTGAGTCAGGCGGGTCGAAACGAGGTCGAGGCGGCGGATGCCCAGATTCAGGCTGGTAATTTCGCGGGGGTGACCCGTGCCGCAAACTTTTACCGCGAATTTTTCTACGAGCTGTTGCGGCAGGGCCGCGATTCGGAGTTCATCAAGTTAAACGTCGATCCCGAAGTTCGGCAAAAGCTCGGGACGTTCTACATGGACATCGGCAAGGACCCGTGGGGCCAGCAGTACAACTTCTGGATGGGCCCGATCCGCGGGCAGGTGCCGCTCAGGTCGTTTCGGATCGTGGACGAGAACGATCCGGACTACGTGGAACTGGACGACCCGAACTTCACGAGCGACAACGCGTATGTGTACGACGCGGCTGCACGCCAGGCCGCGCTGGCCGAGCTCCCCGGGCAACCCCGCGCGGACGACGCGTCATTCCAGAACGATCCTCCATTTAGCAGCATGTTTCCCGATTTGCGGGCGTACGGGTTCCCGGCGCCGGACGAGTTGCCGGTGTACATCTGGTCGAGCGGGCCAAACGCACTGAACGACGCGAATGTCCTGATGCAGATGAACCGCGGCGACGACGGCAACGCGCCGGACTTTTTGGGCGGCGGCGACGACCCGAACAACTGGGACAAAGAAGGCGGCTGGGAAGCCGCGCCGCGGGTGTAGAACCGGGCGGCGCGAGCGGTGCGGCGCGCGCGGGTGCGCGGGCCGGGTGTGGCTGACGAAAGGCGGCGTGGGATGGGCGCGGCGAAGAAACATAGCGTGTGCGCACGCCACACCGGCGTGCGCGCGCGCCTGCGCGGTTCGCGCGGCCTCTCGCTCGTCGAGCTGCTGGTCGTGCTGGGGATCATCGGCCTCATCTCGGCGATCATCGTGCCGCTGGCGATCCGGAACGGGTGGTTCACGTCGAGCAAGGCGGCGTTCGCCGCGCGCGAATACTTCACGCTGCTGAAGGCGGCGGGCGTGTACGCGGGGACGTACAACGTCGAGACGGCGCTGGCGTACGGCGGGCGGTACGTCGAGGACAGCGAGACGGACGTCCAGATGCCGGTGATCGACACGCTGATCCTGGCGCGGCGGTTGAAACGCGAAGAGATCATCCGGCTGCGGGAGCAGGGCCACCTGCTGTTGACGTCGCCGGACGAGGACTACTACGCCGCGGTCGCGGGCGTCGAGGGGATTTTCCGTCCGTTGCCGAACCAGACGTGTTTGCTGTCGGACGTGTTTAGCGTCGAACAGGAGACATTCAACAGCCAAACGTCATGGGTGTCCTCGAAGGGACTCCGGGGAATCCGCATTTACGACGTGGACGAGCAAGCGTTCGTCGAGCCGCGATTCCAGAACGGCGTGATGCTCGACTACGCGCTGGATGGATTTGTCTACGACGAGGACAATCCGGACGCATTTCCGCCGAGTTTTCCGGCGCACGTGTTCAAGGCGGACGGGACGATCGAGGTGAGTTCGAATTTCGCTCGGCAGCGGTTCCGTGTGCGCGCGGGCGTGCTGCCGGACCAGCCGTACTCCGACCGGTTCCACACGAGCGAGGATTTCGCGCTGGATCGGAGGGCGATCCCGGTGGTGTTCGACGCGTTCGACACGGACGGCACGACGCCGTTAACGGCGCAGACATTTTACAGCACGGATCCGGAGGACACGGATGTGGATCCGAACACGTTTGCGGACATTGACGCGGAGATTGAGTTTTTCGTGGCGACGGGCCGGGTGAAGGTGATTCCATGATGGATTCGGGCGGCAAGTGCGGAACTCCCGCAGGCTGGAAGCCTGCGCCACCAACACGCCTAAGCTGGACTTCGCTTAGGCGTGGCACCCGGAATGCTCGTGATCTCGCGGACGGGGATCGCGGGTGTGCGAGATCCTTCGCTTTGCTCAGGATGACCGCGAAGAGAATCAGGATGGCATGGAAGCGAATCGGGATTACGCGTGCGAGTACAGGCTTAAGCTGGACTTCGCTTAAGCCTGCCACACGGAGCCGGAGTGGCGGGTTCACGCTGATCGAGGTGCTGGTGGCGCTGTTTATTTTGATGCTGGGGATCGGCGCGGTGATGTACTTGTTCCCGGCGAGTTTGAGCGCGGCGCGGGCGGCGGCGGAACGGACGCGGACGTCGCAGACGGCGCACTCGGTGATCAGCCAGATTCGCGCGTCGAGCGCGGAGGCGCTGTACAACGAGCGATTGTTGCCGACGCTGCTGACGCAGCAGATGTACAGCGCGAACGTGTACGGGTATTCGACGTCCGTGCAGCGGCTGGCGGGCGCGGCGGAGGTGTACCTGCAGCGGGTGACGTTCGCGGTGACGCTGGCGAACGGGCAGACGGAGACGTTTACGACGTATGTCGCGGAGCAGTAGGCGCGACTTTTTTGCCACAGATGAATGATGATGAACACGGATAACACCAGATCAAGGTCGGCCTCATGGACCGCCGGTGGTAGTCTCGCGGGCGGGGATCGCCGGTGTGCGAGATCCTTCGCTTTGCTCAGGATGACAGTGTGGGGTCGGCGGGGGTTTACGCTGGTCGAGTTGCTGGTGGCGCTGGCGATTTTTTTGACGGTGATGGCGATCGTGGCGATGTTGTTCAC
>CAYUZD010000137.1:0-1320 GCA_964449475.1 uncultured Nitrospirales bacterium | reverse complement strand
TGGTGGCGCTGGCGATTTTTTTGACGGTGATGGCGATCGTGGCGATGTTGTTCACGACGGCGATCCGGATTTCGAAGCAGGGCGCGCAGAACCAGGAGGCGTTCGAGATGGCGCGCGGGGCGATGCGGCTGCTCGAGCGGGACCTGTCGCGGGCGTTCACGAACCGCGACCACGGGGACGTGTACAGCTTTTACGGGACGCCGATCGGGTTCACGTACGTTGGGATGGTGCGGCTGGATGAGGATACGGACGCGTACAACCTCGCGCGGGTGACGTATGTGATTTACCACGACGTGGCGAACAGCTTCGCGGGCGCGGTGTCGCAGTACGAGAGCACGAGCGGCGCGCAGGTGCCGACGTATGCGCTGCTGCGGTATGTCGAGCCGGGGATCGACAACCTGGACTCGTACCAGGTGCCGTGGACGAGCACGGCGTCGCTGGACGGCAACTTCCCGACGCTGGATGACCTAGTGCAACAGACGGTGACGAGCGCGGCGTGCCCGGACGCGACCTGCGACGAGGTGGTGGCGCGGACGACGCGACGGGAGCTGTGGATCCGGATGCTGGCTGGCGGCGACCTCGAGGTGCCGAACGCGTGGGACACGCTCGCGGTGTTCGTGGACCGGGGACTGCGCCCGGAAGACTTTTTCGTCACGGAGAACGTCCGGTATTTGCAGGTGGCTGACGTGCCGTGCGGGACAGATGTGGACGCGCTGAACGTGTTGCTAGAAAGCGTGGAACCGCCCGATTTCAGTTTTGGCGGGAACTTCTTCGCGGCGAACGGCGACACGTGCTCGCGCGTGTACGGCGATGCGCTGCTGACGCCGGTGTTCAACGCGTTCGACCCGAATTTTCCGCGCGAGGCGCTGCCAAGTCCGAACTCGGGTCCGCAGCCGTTTTTCACGTACTGGGACATGGGCGTGATCACGCAGGGGACGGCGTCGGAGTCGGACGACCAGGTAACGCCGCTGGCGTTCACGTTCTGGAACGACAACCGGAACCTGATCGGCGACGGGATCGACAACGACGGCGACGGGCGCATCGACACGGGCGGGGACCCGTTGCTGGGCGGGGCGGACATCGATTGGGACGAGGTGTACGGCGCGAACGTGGGATCGCCGCTGGACGCGCGGCTGCCGCTGGCGGTGACGGCGGACTTCACGCTGTTTTTCAAGAGCCCGTATCCGGGCGCGCCGGATTTCAATCAGCGGTTTACGCAACGGATCGATTTGCCGACGGGATACCGGCGCACGGTGAAGAACACGGCGCCCGCTCCCTGATCGGAGTGTGACCCTTGGGAACAGGAGTGCATAGCATCGA
>CAYUZD010000136.1:0-8409 GCA_964449475.1 uncultured Nitrospirales bacterium | reverse complement strand
TCTTGAGGTCTTGCAGGATCGTCTGATCGTCGCGCAGGTATACTTTGGCGTGGTAACGCGAGACCTCGTCGGCGACCAGCGCGACCCGGTTGTCTTCCGCGCGGCCGAGCGTCGTCTCCGCGTCGGACAATTCGACTTTCATCGGGGGGACGCCGGGCTGCTCGACGGTAAGATGGGGCATTCAACGACTCCGCCCGGATCATAACAGGGGCGGTATAAGGCATCAACGAATGGCGCTACGCGATCTCGTCGCGGAATATAACATCAAGTTCAAAAAAACGCTCGGGCAGAACCTGCTGCTCGACGACAACATCAACCGGATCCTGGTCGAGGCGGCGGCGCTGACGGCGGACGACGACGTGGTCGAGGTGGGGGCGGGGCTCGGCGCGCTGACGGATCGGCTGCGGCAGTATGCTGGGCGCGTGCTGGCCGTCGAGATCGATCGCGCGTTCATGCCGTGCCTCGAAGACCGGTTCCGCGACGTTTCGAACGTCGTGCTATTCCGCGGAGACATCCTCAATCACGAGATCGAGGACCTTGTGAATGAGCATCTGCCGAACCACCGCACGCTCAAGCTGGTCTCGAATCTGCCGTACTACATCACCTCGCCGATCCTGTTTCAGTTCTGGGAGTCGCCGCTGTTCTTCGAGCGGATGGTCGTGATGGTGCAGGAGGAAGTCGGCGCGCGGCTCGTGGCGCCGGTGGGCGGCGCGGACTACGGGCGGCTGGCGCTCGCGGCGCAGTACTACGCGGAGGTGGACATCGTGCACCACGTCCCGCGCACGTGCTTCACGCCGCGGCCCAACGTCGACAGTTGCATCGTGCGCATGCGGTCGCGCCGGGAGCCACGGTATCAGGGCATCGACCGCGGATTTCTGATGACGATCATCGGCGCGGCGTTCTCGCAGCGCAGAAAGACGCTGCGCAACACGCTGATCCGTTCGGGCGTGCTCGGCATATCGCCGGCCGCGGCGGAGACGGCGTTTGAACGCACCGGGATCGATCCGGGCCGCCGGCCGCAGACGTTGTCGCTCGACGAATTCGCCGCGCTCGCGCAAGCGGCACAAGACGCGCGTGGATAACGCCGCCGATCGGCCGGATTGGTTGAATTTCGAGCCGATTTTCGCTAGTATTCGGGGTTCCCGGCGGAGGGAGCGGCGTTGCCACGAGTGGACGTTGTGAGCAACTGACCCGATGGCGCGCGAACGCGATTTCCAGTCCCCCGAAGATCTCAGCCGGGAAGCCGAATCCCTCCTGGCCGAGTACTTCCGCATCCGGCGCGAATACAACGCGCTCGACAAGCACAATCCCGATCATGCCGATCGCCGCGCTGTACTCAAAGGCCGGTATTACGAACTTGATCGGAAATACACTTCGCTCGTCAAGGAACAGGATCGCGCTGTCGAGTCGGAGCAGGGTCCCGCTTCGCGCGCAGATGTGCTCTGGCGCGGCGCACTCGACGGGCTGGATGCTCCCGAACCGAGCAGGCCGTTCAAGGGCGAATCCGACGCCGACGGGCCCTGGGTTGAACTGACGACGCCGCCGGAAGGCGCCGCGACGGACGCGATGTTCGAGGAAGCCCTGAAACAAGTCTCGCATTTCGTGCCGCCCGCGCCCGAAATCCCGCCCGCGCCCGTATCGATTCCTGAACCGGAAGACGAACTGCCCGAAATCGAAGAACCGGTTGTGCCTCCTACGATCGATGCTCTGCGCGAGTTGACGGAGCACCTCCAATCTGGCGACCTGAACGAATTGCAGGAGGCTGCCGAAGAAGTCGTTGTAGAGGCGGACGCGGCTCCAAGTCCAACGGAGAGTATCTCGCAGCCCGTCGAGCCTGTCGCGCGACGCGAGAGCAAAGTGGCCGAGATTTATACAACTCGGGTGAAGCCGGTGACCCGTCCGCTGAAACCTCCCCGCGAGACGCCGGATCCTCCACCCATCGCGTGTCCGTCTTGCGGCGAAATGCTCAAGCCCGGCACGGAGGCGTGCACATATTGCGGGGCACGATTGATCACCGGCGACACTGCGGAGGGACTGGCTGATACCGTGCCTCCGCACCTCCAGTTGCGGCCGTCGGAACCGGAGGTGAAATCGAACTTCGGCGCGAAGCTGATCATCTCGATGGGCTGGCTGCTGGTGCTCGCGGCCGCCGCGTGGCTCATTGTCCGGAATGCGCAATTGTGGACAGCGGAGATCGATGCCTGGCTCGACGCGAATGGCGTCGGCATCGTGAAGGACAACCTCGGCGGCGGCATCCTGGGCATTGCGCTTGCACTGCTCGGCGGGACGCTCGTGGGGATCGGTGTCTTTGCGGGGCGGTTCATCCGCGTCGTCGTGCCGATGCACGAGCTGGCGCGGAACGGGCGCGTCGAGACGATCGAACGGCTCATCGTGCGCGGCGATGACATCGACGTGCGCGATGCGCGCGGGTGCACGCCGCTCCATTTCGCCGTCGTCGCGAAGCAGCGAGAGGTCACGGCGGTGCTCGTCGGCAACGGCGCGGACCTCAACGCGCACAACGACCGGGGCGATACGCCGCTGCACATGGCGGTGGCGAATCGGGACCACGCGCTCGTGCAGTACCTCATCAACAAGGGCGCGGACCTCGACGCGACCAACAGCGGCGGCTCGACGCTGATGCACGTGGCGGCGCTGGTGGGAGACGTGGGCCTGCTGAAACTGTTCGTCGAGAAGGGCCTGCCGATCGACCGGCCGACGAAGGTGGGGTTCACTCCGCTGCATTTCGCGGCGCAGAGCGGCCACGATGACGCCATCAAGTTCCTGCTCGATCACGGCGCGGATCCGAACGCGGCCAGTGAACACGGCACGACGCCGATTTTCCCCGCGGCGCGGAACGGCCACCTGCACGCGGTGCGGCAACTCATCGACGCCGGAGCGGACTACAACACGCGGCGCGGCCACGATTTCGAGAGCCCGCTGGGCATCGCGCGGATCCACAAGCGCCGCGAGGTCTACGACTATCTCGAGTCGATCGGTGCGGCCGATTAGCGGCCCGTGCGCCGCGGTGGGCATTGGTGTACAATCCCGCGCAGCGCGAAGCCATTCAGGAGCGAGACCCATCATGGTCGATCAGGAACTGCTCGATATTCTCGTGTGTCCGGAGAACAAGACGCCGGTGAAGCTCGTCGATGCAGCCGTACTCGATCGGGTGAACGCCGCGATCGCGGGCGGCGCGATCAAGAACCGCGCGGGCGAAGCGGTGGCCGAATCGATCGACGGCGGGCTGCTCCGTGCCGATGGCCAGTACTTGTACCCCGTGCGCGACGACATTCCCATCATGCTGATCGACGAAGCGATCCCGATGGCGCAGGTCCGATAGACGGAAAAATCCCGGCCGCCGGTTGACGGGGCCGGGATTCGTGTTTCCCGTGGGATCCGGCGCGTCAGCGCACGGACTGCATTGCGTCGTGAATCTTCTGGACGGCGTCATTCATCGCCGCGCGCGTCGCCTGGCCCAAGCTGCTCGACGCCGCGGCCGTCTTGCCGGACGAGAACCCGAGCATCCCGAACTCCGTGCCGGCCGAGAGCGACGTGAAGCTGCCCTGGCACGCGAACGCGCCGCCGCGCACCGCGCGCGCGATCCGGCCGTCCACGATGCGCAGATCGAGTCCCACCATGCCGGTCCGGTTCATTTCTTCCTTCTGGTATTCGGGTCCCGCGACCGCCACACCGGTGCCCACGGCCGCCGCCGTGCGGTTTCCCGTAATGCCGCCGATGATCGCCGTGCCCACGCCAAGCCCGCGCGAATTGAAACCCTTCTTCTTGCCTTCCATCTGCGCGGTCTCGCTGAACTCGGTCACCGTGCCCTTCACGATGAACGGCCCGAGTTCGCCCTCGAGCAGTTTGCAGGAGTACGTGCCGTCGCCGTTGTCCTTCACGGCTTCGGGCTCGATCAGCGCGACATTGCCCCACTTGCTCAGCGCCGTCATCAGTTGTTTCGAGATGCCGTTGCCGATCGACGGGCCGTAGGACGCGTCCCAGGTTGTGCGCAGGTTGCCGTCCTCGGTCATCGAGTACGTCGCGGAACCGCCGGCCGCCGCGGACCCGCTCGGTGCGCCGGAACCGCCGCCCGAGGTCTGGCCGGACGCGGAATAGTCGAACGGTTCGACCATGATGACGAAGGTGGGCAGGTTTGGATTGTACGGGAGCTCGATCTCCTCGACTTGCGCGGCGACAGGCGCTTCGGACGTGGCCTGCGCGTCGGCGGGATCGATCAACTGCTTTTTCCTGCGTTGCGCGGACGCGTCCGGCACCAGCACGGCCGCGAGCATGAATGCCGTGCACAGAAACACCAACGACTTCGAGCGGATCATGTGAGAACCTCCCCTGTATTGCCGCGGATTCTAGCAGAGAGTGTAGTGAAAATCTCGCGAAGCTTGCCGGCTTGTAAACAGTTTCCAACCCGGCCCATCGACCACTAGCGATGCCGCGCTTCTATGCGTTCGAGGATCTCCATGGCGGCCGGTTCGCCGGGCGACAGTTCGAGCACCCGATTCGCGATTTCCCTTGCGCGGTCAGGCCTTCCGGACTGTTCGTGCGCCGTGGCGAGGCCGATGAGGTTCGCGATGTCGTTCGGCCCCTGAGCGACCATCGACTCGTAGAGCGGCACGCTTTCGGCGGCGCGGTCCGTCAGGAGCAGCAATGCCGCGAGGCGTTTCACGTACGGCTGGTAGCCCGGATAGAGCCGGATCGCTTCGCGCAGGTGCGGCTCTGCTTCGTCAAGCCGGCGCTGTTGAATGAGTCCCGTGGCGAGTCCGGAGTGGACCAGGTTGCTCTCGGGTGTCTGCCGTACCGCGTACTCGAAGAGCGACACATTGTCGCGCCAGCGATGGACGTTCACGACGGCGACGAAGGCGAGCACGGCGATCAGCGGCACCGGCGCGATCCGCATGACTTTGCCGGATACGACCGCTGCGAGATAGGCGACCCCGCCGATGAAGAACCCCGCATGCGCGAGGTAGGTGTAGCGATCCGCGCGGTAGTGCGACCCGACGGGCAGGATGCCGCACACGGGCGTGATCGCAATCACGAACCAGAGCCAACCGAATAACAGGGAAGGATATCGGCGCCGTACGGCGAGCGTGACCGCGGAGATCGCGGCCAGCAGCGCCGCGGACAGCGCGAGCTCGGTCGTGGACAGCGCGTTTCTTGGATACGGATAGTGCGGGGAGAGATGCGCGGGCCAGAACGTCGTCAGCACGTAGTCCTTGTACGCAATGCACACCATCGCCGCGCGCGACGTGAGCGGCAGCGCTCCCGTCGATCGCAGCGTCGTGTCGCTGAACGTGACCAACGTCACGATCGCCATCGCGGCGGCGATCGCGATGAACGGCAGTTTCTCGATCGCCACGCGGACGACCGCTCCGCGGCGGATACGGTCGAGCGGCCAGAAGTCCAGCAGCACCAGGAGAACCGGCAACGCGACGACGCTGGCCTTCGACAACAGTCCGAGGACGAACAGTCCGACAGCGGCCAGGTACCAGCTCGCGCGACGCGTCGCGGCGAAACGGAAGTAAGCCAGCATCGCGGAGAGCGTGAAGAACGCGCTGAGCACGTCTTTCAGCTCCGCCGCCCACGCGACGGATTCGACGCGAAACGGATGCAGACCGAACAGCGCCGCCGCGAACGCCGCGGGCCATATGGATCCCAGCATCCGCCGCGCGAGCTCGAACGCGAGGAGAACATTCGCCCAGTGCAGCACGAGGTTCGCGGCGTAGTGGGGCGCGGGTTCTGGACCGAAGAGCGTGTGCAGCGCCATGTGCGCGAGCACGGTGACCGGATGCCAGTTGCTCGCGACCTCGGCTGTAAACGCGTAGCGAACGCCATCGGCGCTCAGTCCGCGCTGAATTTCCGGGTTCCCCGCGTACGACTCGTGGTCCAGCGCGATGTAGTCGTGCGTCAGCACAGGGCCAAAAACGAGCGCCGTCCCTATCGTCAACAGCGCAACCGCGGTGAAGTAGGCGGTGTCGGAGTGTCGCGGGGCGGGAATGGACGTCGTCACGTGCCGGATTATAGTCAACTCCGCATCGCGGTTTCTGATAGGCTCACGCATAACCTGGGAGGCAGCCCGTCATGCGAATCGTTCTCTCGATCATCGCGGTTGGACTCGCCGTAATGAGCAGTTCGCAGGCCGATACGGGTCCTGCGTCGCGCAGCATCGAACTGACGTACACCGCCACGATCACGAACCTGCCGGCGACGACCAAGGCGGTGGATTTGTGGCTACCCATCGCGCAGGACACCGACGGCCAAAAGGTCACGAAGGTCGAGGTGGCGTATCCGCAGGGAGGGGCGATTGCCGACGAGCCGGACTACGGCAATCGGATGTGGCACCGGCGGTTCGAGGCGCCGTTCGACGCGGACCTGCGCAACGGCAAACTCGGCGCGCAAATCGTGTTTCACATCCATCGCGACGAGATCGCCGTGCAGGAAGCGAAACAGCTCGCGGCCGCGAAGGCGACCGCGCCGGGACTGGACGTCTACCTCCGCGCGAACCGGCTGATCCCCATCGATCACGATCCGATTGCGAAGACCGCCGCCGACTTGAAACTCACGAACTCAAACCCGATCGCGTCGGCGCGGCGAACCTACGACTGGCTGATCGACGAGTTCACGTACAACTACAAGGCGCCGGGCGCGGGCATCGGCGACGTGCGGTGGGCGTGCGACTCGAAGACGGGCGACTGCAGCGACTATCACTCGATGTTTCTCGCGCTGATGCGGCGCGTGGGCATTGCGGCGGATCATGAGTTCGGGTTTCCGATCCGCGTGCAGGCCGCCGAGGGCCGAATCCCGTCGTATCACTGCTGGGCGCGTTTCCACGTGGACGGCATCGGCTGGATCCCTATCGACGCCTCCGAGGCCGACAAGCATCCGGAGCTTCGCGAGTACAACTTCGGGTCGCAGTCGGCGAACCTGTTCAAGTTCACGCACGGGCGCGACGTGAACCTCGTACCGCGGCAAGCCGGCCCGCCGCTGAACAAATTCATTCACCCATACGTTGAGGTGGATGGCGTGGAGGTACACGGCGGCGTCGAGTACACGGTGTATTTCAAGGACTTGGGCAGATAGACCCTCTCGATCTTGGGATCGAAGTCTAAGTGAATTGTTCTGACTTCGTTGGGGACTTACGTTGAGCAGCGACGATCTCACAGTCCACGAGATTCGGGCCTTCGTCGGGCCGCGAGGTGATTACTACCTGAAGCGATGGAGATCGCCCCGCTATAGAATTAACTGGGCGGCATTGCTTCTCGGACCGGTGTGGTTGCCCTACCGGAAGATGTACAGGCAAAGCGCTATTCTCTGCGCGGCGATTCTGGCGGAGACCGCTGTCGAGGAAATCATCTTCGTGGGATTTCTCGGCAGAACTGAATCGCCAGTTGTGATGAGCCCGATCGTGGGGGTGGTTGTCAGCGTAGCGTGTGGCACGTTCGGCAATCGGTGGTATCTGTCTCACGCGAAGCGCGCGATCGTGGATTTGCGGCGAGAAGGTCTTGCTGGTGACGATTACTTCGTAGAACTCGCCCGTAGTGGTGGCACGAGCGTCTTCGGAGCATGCATTGCGTTCATCGCGTACGGCCTCGCTCTAGCCGCTGTTCTGTTGCTTTCAATAGTGTTGTTTGGGTGATGTATCGTAGCCAGATTCATTCCAGCCGAGTTAGAAATGCCGCGACGTCCCGTACCACTTCGAGCCGCCGTGGTCGAGGTGGAGCACCGGGACGCCGGAGAGCCGTAGTTCATCTCCGAACTGTTTGCGCATGTCGATACTGAACTGGTAGTCGGCGCCTTCAAAGTGGTCGGCCTCGTAGTATTTGACTTGGTCGAGACACCGGCGGCGGACGACCTGGCAGAACCCGATGGGCACGCCGTCCATCTCGCGGTAGCGGAACTCGCCCTCGCTCGCGAGTAGCGCATCCCAGTTTTCCCAGGGCCGTACGTCGCCGAGCAGCACACGCGCGGTCGTTTCGCGGCTCAGCAGCTTGCGGCCGTCGGGCACGACGAAGTTGGCCTCGCCGCCGCGTTTGATCACCTGGTCGAAGAAGTCCGGCGGGAGAATGGTGTCCGCATCGAGCAATACGACCCATTCGCCGCGCGCCTTCTTGATCGTTTCGTTGATGATGAACCCCTTCGCGCGCCCCTTGCGCTCGGTGAAGGTCGAGCGCTGGATCGCGAGGCCGGGGTGCGCAAGTTGCAGGCTGTCGAGCACGTCCTCGGTGATGTCCGTTTCGGGCACATACGCCACGAGCACTTCGATGTCGCTGTGCGGAATGCCTCGCTGGTGTGCGACGGCCTGAATCACGGCCTGCAATCGCCGCGCGTACCGGACGCAGACCGTCACGACGGAAAACTTCGGCGCGGGGCCGGCCGCCTTGGGCGCGAAGTGGTCGC
>CAYUZD010000135.1:0-8447 GCA_964449475.1 uncultured Nitrospirales bacterium | reverse complement strand
GAGAAAATCGGCTCGCGCGTCGTCGGCATGTGGCAAGTCATCCACCCCGACCTCTCCACCGACCCCGACACCCCCGACTACGACGAGGTCTACCTGCTCACCCGTTACGCCAGCGTCGAACACTGGGCCGCCACCCGCGACCCGGTCTCCCTCGGCGGAAACGGCCCCGACTGGGACGCCTGCCGCGCCGCCCTCGATCTCCGCCGCTCGCTCACCCTAGAATCCCGCGTCCAGTTCCTCAAAGGAAGCACCTGGCAAAACCCACCCACGTTCATGCCGGGGTTGGGCAAGGCACAGCACAGGCCTGAATAGCTTCGTTCACAATTCTTCGTACCGAATCTTGCCCCGAACAGAATAGCTCATGGCAGCGTCGGCACCGTTGTTGGCATGTCCTTCGAACTCAATTGTTGCCAGCACTTCCACATCTCGAGTCCAGAGCCGCTTGTCGACGGGAAGATGCGTCGAGTAGGCAAGGAACACGTCCGATTTGTCCGTAATAACGCCAGCAGGAAGATCATTAAAGTCAACGCCTGACCCCTCGATCTGAATATGAAAGTATATGCATTCCGTTCCGCCGACATCCTCAACATCCACGAGCCGCGCCTGTGACACCAGTTCGGCATTTCGGAACGAAAAAACCGACTCACCGAGCACTCGCTGGATATGCTCGCTGTTCACGTCCCACGACTCCCCGATTTGGACGCGTCCCTCCGGTGCGAGCAACGCCTGTTCCGCTTCGGAGAAGAAATCAAGCGGTTCGAACATGAACTCGATCCCATATTCGATGGCTTCACTTGTAACAGGCGGTAATTCGTCTATTCTCGTCGAACTTCTCGTCACAGTTGCCTTTATGATGTCTCCAGGCTCAAGCGGGCTCTGCGATTGGCCGTCTACTTCCGCGGTGAAGGATCGAACCATGTACTGAAACCGCACCTCGTATTCGCTTGAACTCGGTAGCACAGTTCGCTCAAGCTGATAACGGATTCTCGCACTCTCGTAAGTGTCCGCGATCATTTGGCCGCCGAACATTCCCGACATCCCAAACCGCACTTCGACTTCCCCCGACAATCGCACGGGCCTGTCCCGATCATGCGGCCGGTACAGTTCTATCTTGTAGCCTGATGGCCCGGAACCGGACCGCGGCCGCGGAATGTAGCATCCCGAAAGCGCAGTTAGAAGAAGAGCAAGGAAGCACACTAGCCCCGCGCGAACCATGTTCCGTCCTCGTCTATTCGGCCAGCCCAGCCTGATTCTTCCACCGCCGGATCAGCAGGTGCAGCGCCTCCACCTGGGGATCGATCCGTTCCGGTTCCATCAGCCGCCCGATGAATCCTGCCGCATTGCGCACGCGCGGCAGCATGCTCCGCCCCACGTGGTCCGCGCCGTACACCAGCCGGTATTCGTGCTCGATCCGGTTGTCGTACAGCACGCGGTGCAGGAACTCCGTCCCGCGATCCAGCCCGAAACTGTCGCGCGTGCCCGCCTCGATGTACACCGCCAGCCCCGAACTCCGCAGCACGCCCGCGTGGTCGCGCGCGATCGTCGCGGGATTGTTCCGCGCCCAGTACGCCTCGTCGATCGGGTCGCCGTAGATCTCCGCGAGCAGGTCCGGTGCGCGCCAGAACTTGTCCTCGAGTTTCACGTCCTTCCACTCGAACGCCGGCTCGATCCCCGGCTCCAGCGCGATCACCGCCGCGAACCAGTCAGGGTTCTTGAGCGCCAGCCGCAACGACCCCATCCCGCCCATCGAGATCCCGCCGACGAACGTCTTCTCGCGTTCGCGCGACACGCGGTACCGTTCGCGCATCGCGGGCAGGAACTCCGCGCCGAGAAAGGTCTCCCACTTCTGGCTGCCGTCGCGGTAGTCCATGTAAAACCCGCGACCGCACGTCGCCGTCGCGATCACCATCTCGGGACATTCCCCCGCCGCCCACGCCTCGCGAAACGCCGGCGCCACGCTCTTCAGAAAACCGTTGTCGCCGTTCCCGCCGTGCAGGAAGACCAACAGCGGATACTCCGAATCCGAGGTCGCGTACCCCGTGGGCAGCAATACGGTGTACGGCACTGGGGACGGCACATTCGGCGTGACGAGTTCCCCGGACTCGAAGGTGTCCGCAGTTGCAGCCGCCGCGCAAAACAACAGCGCCCACCCGGCGGCCAGGGCCGCGAGGCGGGCGCGTGTGTACGTTGAATGCATCCGGCGCACCGGAATTCGACTAAGAATCGCTCTTCGGCTGCCCCAGCTTCCGGTTAATCGTGCTTAAATCGGCGTAATACAGAATCGGGTTCACCGGCCCAAGTCCCGTCCGGTACGCGCGCTTCATGCCCAGCGCGTCTACGATCTCCTGCGCGAAATTCACTGCGACGTCGTTCGGCGGGTCAATGTGCTCGGGCTTCTTCGCCCATGTATCGAGGATTTTCTTTATCTCGCCATGCTGCGCCTCGGAAACCTTCACAATCAGCGTCGACGCCGCAGGCTCCTTCTCGCTCGCGCGCTCGGACGCGATCACGTCTTCCGCGATCGTCGCAACCACGGGCTTGCCCGCGACCACGCTCATGCCGTACGCCGCTTCAAACGTGTCGCCGTTGCCCAGCACCACCGCGGCTGTGCCAATCGGCGCGTTCGCCGCCGCCGCCTTCGACAGAATAATCACCCATTGCCCCTTCGACGTCCCGCCGCTCGCGTCAATCTCACGCACCTGTTCCGCCGCAAACGCCACAGGCACAGCCAGTGCCGCCAGTACCACCGAGAACACCGCCATCGATCTCATCATGAAGCCCCTTCCGTTAATCGTGTCCGAAACACGCAA
This sequence comes from uncultured Nitrospirales bacterium, assembly GCA_964449475.1. Classification (GTDB taxonomy): domain Bacteria; phylum Hydrogenedentota; class Hydrogenedentia; order Hydrogenedentales; genus VFKU01. Next base: position 5,637 of record CAYUZD010000135.1, on the reverse strand, counting down.
TTTCGAGGATAACACAAGCCCGCCAGATCCGGCTACGCGCCATTCCCTACATCGTGCTCGACTGGATCGCGTTGAACAGAATCCGGAACGTCCCATGCGGCTGGCCACGCCGCTGGACTGAGATCCCGAACAGGTAAATCCTCCCCTCGCCGTACCCCACCTCGACGATGGCCGGTTTGTCGCGAACCAGATCCTCCCCGCGCATCCACCCGCTCTCCAGCAACACCGTGTCCGAGTACCGCGAGATCACCTTTACCGGGAACCGCTTCGCCGCCGACCGATCGGGATCGAGCGTGTCCTTCGACGCCTCCGGCTCACCCTCCGGCGCGGCCAGCTCGAAAACCTGCGACCCCGCGAAGTATCCCGAGTACCATTCCGGCATCCCGTACCCCACCGGATGCGCCGTGTCCATCCACAACCGCAGCACCGAACCCGGACAATAGAACTCGAACGATTTCTTGTCTCGCACGACGTTCCGCACCGGCACGTTGAACTCGTCGATCACGAGATTACTCGACTCGTCCATGCACACAAGCGTACCGCCCGCCGCGACGAACTCCTGCAGCGCGACGACCCCCTCACGGCCAATCCCGCCCACGTATTCCGGCGCCGTCGCGTCTTCCGGATACCCATCGAGGATCAATTGCGGCCCGACCGACGGCAGCACGATGCAGTCGTACCGTTCGCGCAGCTTCCCCGCGCGAATCCCCGCGTTGAAAATGCTCTCGTACGCCATCTCGTGCGTATCCAGTGCGAGCCGCGTCCACCCTTCCTCCATGCTCGCGATGTACGGCTGGTACAGCGCCGTTCGCGGCCGTTTCGCCTCGTCGGACCCGATGCGTTTCGCGTCGGCGTCCGAAATCGACTCGACAGACACCGCCAGCCCCTGAATTAACTCCGTCACGCGCGCGCGGGTCGCGTCTTTCGAGAACACGACGAAGTCGCCTTCCTGGTGATCGTCACTATCCGTCTCCCCGGCGAACCAGAACGGGATTCCCGCAGCGTAGAGCCGCGACATCAGCCGGTAATCGTCATTGCTCCGCGCGTGCACCAGGAAATTCGAGCCGTTCTCCGCGATCTGTCCCTGCGGAAACGGAATCGCGTCCAGCTTCGTCGCCTTCGCCTCGAATGCGTGCGCCACTTCCACGTACCACACGCCCATCTGCAGCGGCAACGTCCAACCCGCCATGTCGTACGGCTGTTCCGCCGGCCCGCCGGGATACATCTCGCGGTCCGGATACGCCTGCCGCTCCATCATGTCCATCAGGTGCGGCCGGAACGGCTGCGCCGTATACAGGATAAACGTCCCCGCGGGATACTCGACTCCGTCCGCCGTGAACGCCTCGTCCGCGCGGTGCACCTCGATCGCCGTCGCGCTCAGCCGCTCCAGCATCTCGTACGCGCTCCGTGGATCCCGCTGGTCCGGCGGCACCAGCCACGCGTACGGCGGCCCTTCCACGCCCGCCGCAATCGCCTCCTCGCCGAACTGGATATAGTTCCCCTGGAACCGGTCGTGGTACCGCGCCGCCAGCGTGAACAGGCTCGTCGCGATGTCCAGCTCGTACTCCACAATGTCCCGCAGCCGCCACCACCCGCCCGGCCACGGATCCGGAAAATTCGTCTGCGCGACGTAGTCCGGCAGGCCCCGCGTGTGTCCGTCGAGTTCGCCCTTGCGCTGAAAAATCGGCGACGCCAGGTTCGCGCTCGCCGCCTCCGTTAATATTCCCACCATGTTGTGCCGGTACGGCGTCGTGCGGAATCCGCCCGCCCACCAGTTGTCGTAAATCGCGCTGTGTACGACCCCCTTGCGCCCGTTCGCCGCGAGGTCGCCCGCCATGTGCCCGCCGATGATCAACAGCGTCTGGTCGATCCCCGGGTGCACGTTCTGGTTCTTCGGATCGAAAAACGGCGGCACAAACAAGCGCGCGCCCTCGTTCCCCATCTGGTGCACGTCCCACACGATCGTCGGAAACCATTGTTCGTACAACACCTTCGTCGTGTTCCGTGTCTCTTGCAGATTCAGCATGAACCAGTCGCGGTTGTTGTCGTGTCCCGCGTACTTCTGGTACAGCTTGGGCATCGATGCGCGACCCTCCCACGGCGTCCCGATCGATCGCTCGTACCACTCCGCCACCATGATCTGCCCGTCCGGGTTCGCGCACGGCACCAGCAGGATGATGCACCGCTCCAGAATCTCCTTCGTCCGCGGCGACTCGTCCGTCACCAGGTTGTACGCCAACTCCATCGACATCTGACTCGCCGCGACTTCCGTCGAGTGCAACTGGCAGTTCACCAGAATCGGCACCTTCGTCTCAGCCGCCAGCCGTTCGCGCTCCGCGGCGTCCGCGATCAGACGCGGATCGGAAATCTTCCGCTGCCCGTCCCGGTGCGGTCCGAGGTTCGCGATCGTCTCCGGCGACGAGATCGTCGCCAGGATCATCCGGTTGCCCTCCGTCGTCGGTCCGATGTCTTCGAGCAGCAGCTTGTCGGAGGCCGCTTCGAGATGCTGGAAATATTCGACGATCGCCGGCCACTTCACCAGCCGGTAGTCCGCGCCGACCTCATGGCCCAGGGAAGTCGCGAGGGGTTGAGGCTGCGCAAGGACCGCAGAAGACACCGCCCCGCAGACCAGACTCAACAATACCCTGGACATCGCTCTCCTCCCGGCACCAGACGACCTTTAGCGCTTACTATACGATCGCGATCTGATTATCCTACTCGCAATCGAGTAGCGCTCCTGTTTCAGAAATCTCGACAGTGAAAATAGCAGTGATTCCCTAGCGGGACAAGGACGGAGTCGCGAGCTTCACCTCACGGCCGAACGCCATCGATCGTGCGGATCGTAGGATCTCGAAGCCGTGACGGTTACGGATTTTATCGACGGATTCAATGGCATGCTCCCATTTCTCCGTTTGCCGGCCGCCGAACAATGGCAGTTGATGCTGGTCCCACGAGAGCTGCGAGAGCGACACGCCGATGAGGCGCACGGGCGCACGGCGGTCCTTCGCTTTCAGCAACAGGGTACGCAACACCCCGGCAGCGTCGACGTCCAGACTGGTCGATTCGGAAAGCGTGTGCGCAAAGGTAATAGTGTCAAACGGCGCATAACGCACTTTCAACGTCACGCGGCGCGCCTCCATCCCTTCTTGACGCAACGCGTGCATCGAGCGCTCCATCAGGTAGTGCAGGACGCGTTCGATCCGGCCCCAATCGGTTAGGTTTTGGACAAACGTCGTCTCGCGGCCGATGGATTTCGGGACGCGCTCGGTCTCAACTGCGGAATTCGAAATACCCCGAGCCGCGCGCTGAAGCCCTATCGCACCAGGGCCGAAACGTCTCTCCAATTCCGCCTCGGGCCACGCGGCGAGATCGCCGATGGTCCGAATACCAATCGCTTCGAGCGGTTCGCGCGTCTTCGGGCCGACGCCAGGCAGTTTCCCAATCGGCATCGGCGCGAGGAAGGCCGCCTCTCGTCCGTTCTCGATTCGCAGATATCCATCCGGCTTACCCGCATCGGACGCGATCTTCGCCACCAGTTTGTTCGGCGCGATGCCGATAGTACACGGCAGGCCGGTCTCGCTACGGATCTCCGACTTGATGAACGCCGCGATCCCGTCGTCGCCGCCAAAAAGCTTCTGTGAGCCGGACACATCGATGTAGGCTTCGTCGATCGACGCCATTTGAACCCGCGGTGATACCTTGTCGAGAATCGTGTGGACTTTTTTCGATACGACCGAATAGTCGGCGTAGTTCCCGCGCATGAAAATGCCGTGCGGGCAGAGGCGCTTGGCCTCGGCCAGCGGCATGGCCGAGTGCACACCGAATTTCCGGGCCTCGTAGGAGGCCGTGGACACTACGCCCCGGGTGTCCGATTTCAGGCCTCCGATGATCAGCGGTTTGCCGGCCAGACTAGGGTCGCGCACCTGCTCCACCGACGCGAAGAAGGCATCCATGTCAATATGAAGGATACGGCGATCCATGCGGACCTCAATATGGCTGATTATGTATTCAGTATATTGATGCCTTTATACCGATTACAAGGATCGAAAACGATGATGGTCGCATCTGGCGACGGTGGATGGACATATTGTCACCGGAACGGTAGAATCCCGGATTTAGTACACATATAAACTATCGTCTTAAGAGGATCTTGCCATGGATTTCAGTTATTCGACCGCCGAACTCGCCTTTCGCGACGAGGTTCGCGACTGGATCGACAAGAACATCCCCGGCGACTTCGGCACCCCCGCCTGGCCCAAGCCGGAAGACCCCGCGCAACTCAAACGGGTCACCCTCGACTGGATGAAAAAACTGTACGACGGGCGCTGGACCGGCATCGACTGGCCCGAGCAGTACGGCGGCCGCTCGGCCTCGCCCATCGAGCAGTTCATCTTCATGGAAGAGATGGCCGACCACATCACGCCCAGCCCCTTCCACACCATCGGCGTCGGCATGGCCGGCCCCACCATCATGGCCCACGGCACCGACGCGCAAAAGGAACGTTACCTCTCCAAGATCCTCTCCGGCGAGGAGATCTGGTGTCAGGGATTCTCAGAACCGAACGCCGGCTCCGATCTCGCCGCATTGAAGACCTCCTGCCGAGACGCCGGCGACCACTTCGTCGTCAACGGCCAAAAGATCTGGACCTCCGTCGCGCATCTCGCCAAGTTCTGCATCCTCGTCACGCGCAGCGACTCGACCGGCTCGAAGCACGCCGGCATGAACTACCTCATCGTCGACATGCACGCACCGGGCGTCGAGGTCCGCCCGCTCGTACAAATCACCGGCGACCCCGAGTTCAACGAGGTCTTCTTCAATGACGTGAAGGTCCCGAAGGAAAACCTACTCGGCGGCGAGGGCAACGGCTGGATGGTCGCCATCACCACGCTGATGCACGAGCGCATGAACATCGCCGCGCTCCTCTACGGCCGCATCAAGCGCACGCTGAAGGACGTCGTCGCGGTCACGAAACAGGTCAAGCGCCACGGCCGCTACTTGTGCGAGGACCCCGTCGTGCGCCACAAGCTCGCGTACTACGCCGCGAACGTCGAGACGCAGCGCCTGAACAATCTGCGCATGCGCGCCCACGCGTCCGGCGGCTCGGACCCCGGCCCGATCGGCTCGGTCTTCAAGCTCATCTGGTGCAAGGCGAACATGGATCTGCTCGAGATGGCGGTCGATATCCTCGGGCCCTACGCCGAGCTCATGCCCGGCAGCGACGGGCACCACACGCTCGCCGACGAATGGATGCGCCACTGGTTGCGGTCGCGCGCCAACTCCATCGAAGGCGGCACCAGCGAAATCCTCAAAAACATCACGGGCGAGCGCGTGCTCGGCCTGCCACGCTAACTCCGGCCTGAGACAAGGAATCGAACGATGAACGTCACCATCAGCGAAGAACAGAGCATGTTGCAGGACTCGGCGCGCAAGTTCGTGCAGAACGAGATCCCGCTCGAACGCGTCCGCCAGCTCGCCTCCGACCCCAAGGGCCTCAACGACGAACTCTGGACCAAGCTCGCCGAACAAGGCTGGCTCGGCATCCTCGTCCCCGAGGAACACGGCGGACTCGGCATGGGCGTCCAGGAACTCGCCGTCGTCGCCGAGGAACTCGGCCGCGGCGTCGTCCCCGGACCGTTC
>CAYUZD010000134.1:5442-8468 GCA_964449475.1 uncultured Nitrospirales bacterium | reverse complement strand
ACAGCGACTCGTCCCGCAGGACGATTTCCGCCACCGCCGCCTCCGGATTATAGGGATCACGGATGCGCACAGTCCAACCGTCCTCGTCCGGCGGCACCCCCAGAGCGAAAACGGAACTCGTGCCGCCGTCCACGAGCCCGCGCGTAATCCCGCGCGCCCGAAGCAGCTCCACCGACCGATCGACTGCGAACCCCTTGCCGATCCCCCCGAAATCCAGTTCGACGCCCGCGCGTTTGAACGAGATCTCGCGGGTGTCCGCGTCGATCCGAACTAGGCTCATCCCAATCCGCGGCAGGACCCCGGTGATTTCCTCGTCCGTCGGCGATCGGCCCTGCTCGTCGTACAACCCGTATAGGCGCGACAGCGGGCCTACGGTGCAGTCGAATGCGCCGCCAGTCTCGTCGAAGTACCTCCGGCTGGCTACCAGCAGTTCCACCACATCCGGGCTCACGCGCACCGGACCGTCCGCCGCGCGCCGGTTCAGATACGACACCTGGCTCTCCGGACGCCACGTCGTAATCAGATCCTCGATGCGATCGATCTCCGCGAACACCTCGCTCGCGATCGCGTGCAACCCCAGGGTAGAAGCGGCGTCCCGCCGTGTCGCGCCCGAAGCAGACTCGCCTCCCGCAGCGTACAGCGTGAGTACGAACTCTGTCCCCATCGCCCGGTGTGCCACCTGCACCGAAGCGGCCCCGTCCTCCGCGTCCGTCCACGTGCCCGCGAAGATACAGGCTCCGACAACGCCCACCGCCACTGCCGCACGAAACTTCATCAGCGCCGCCACCATAAAACGACGGTCCGCCCGTCTGTCAGAAGTGTAACAGACGGGCGGACCGGAAATGGTGAACCGGCTACTTGCGGACGCGCGCGCTCCGCTGCCGCCGATACAGCGCGAACCCACCCAGCGTCAGCATGGCGAATAACGCAACGGCCACCGCCGTCGTGCGCAACGGCAACAGCGGGAAGTCCAGCGCATTCAGCGGATCGTAACCGAGATCGACTTCGATCCCGTCCCGCACGCCGTCCCCGTCCGTGTCCGGATTGTTCGGATCCGTGCCGTAGATGTTGATCTCGTCGTCGTCCGTCAACAGGTCCTGGTCCGTGTCAGGCGGCGGAGGCGGCGTCGTGCCCGCGGCGTTCGTGTAGCCGATATCCTGCAACGCGCCTATCTCGAAGTCGGCATACTCGCGAAACTCCGCTCCGTTCGTCACGAAACGCGGCATCACCGCCGCGCCCGCGTGATCGTCGCCCCAATGGCTAAGACTGCTCCCCGACAGGAACGTGCTACCCGAATAGATCGTCGGGTTCGACCCATACGCCGCGACCGTGTTCGCGCCGGTGAACACCAGCCGATCCCCCGTCAAATCGCCCGAGGATCCCGTGAACGTACCGGGATTTACCCACAACGCCGTCGTCGAACCCGTGCCAACCGCCCCGGAGTCGTCCTCGTGCGTGAGCCGCGCGAGGTTGCAATACCGCCCGCCGATCGTGCTCGCGCCCGAAGCATTCGATCCGTTGAGGAACCCCAGACCGTGCGTCATCTCGTGTAGCAACACTGTGGACAGATCGAACTCGGAAAATGCTGGGCTCCCTTGATCGCTATTCCAGTTAAATCCGAAATCCACCGTGCAATTGATATCCGAAGCACCGGCGTCGGGGTCCGTCCCCGTCGTAATGTGCTGGTGCGCAAACCCGCTCGTGAATCCCGTCCCGGTAAAGAAGAACGTCCCCGCCGACGCCAGGAAGCCCGTTCCGTCCGTCTGCGAGTTCGCGAACACCACGCTCAGGTTCGCACCCGTCGCCTCGTTCAGCACGTCCGTAATGTAGTCCAACACCGCTTCCGCCGTTGCTTGACGCGTCGCACCATCCACAGGATCGTCGAACCCAACATTCGTGTTGTTCACCACGTCGTTGTATGTGACGTTCCACGTGATCGTGCCGCCGCGCATCACGCCGCCCGCGCGCGAGTGCACCGTCGCCGGCTGCGCGAACTTGCCGGGCGACGCGCTGTCGAATGTCTCCGTGTGACCCGTGTGCGGCTCGTAGTACACGATCGTCTCGGCGACCGCCGCCGGACCCGCAAGGATCAGCACCGCCAACGCAAATAAGGACAAAACTGGCCGCTTCATGACATTCCCTCCCCCAAGCCAATGAGTACGGCGCACCGGCATGTATCCGATTCGCCCCACAAACGAAACGATAGGCCACACCCGCCCCCTTGTCAATACCCCTTAACGCGCCGATCCGCTCACATTTGCCGCGGGACTTGACCACCCCACCGTCGAATGGGAATAGTCACGCATCAGCGCAACCGCCCGCACCCACGCCGAGGAGCCGATGGAGGCCAGTTACGTAGCGAACCGCACGCTGACCCGTGCGGAACTCGCCGACATGCTCGACCATACCATGGTCAAGGCGTACGCCACGCAGGTCGACATTAGCGAGCTGTGCGAGGAGGCCGCGCGTCTCGGCATGCGCGCCGTCACGGTCAACTCCGCGTGGGTCCCCTACTGCGCCAGGCAACTCGCCGGCGTCAACGTCACCGTGAACGCCACCATCGGCTTCCCGCTCGGCGCGAGCACCGCGCTCATCAAGACGCAGGAAACCGCCGAAGCCGTCCAGAACGGCGCGACCGAGATCGACATGGTCATCAACATCGGCGCGCTCAAGTCCGGCTTCCCGCAATTCGTCGGCAAGGAGATCGCCGCCGTCGTCAAAGCCGCCAGCCCGGCAATCGTCAAGATCATCCTCGAAACCGGCTATCTCTCGCGAGAGGAAAAACTCGCCGTCTGCACGCTCGCGGAAGACAACGGCGCCGCGTTCGTAAAAACGTCCACCGGCTTCAGCGGCACTGGCGCGACCGTCGCCGATGTCCGTCTCATGCGCGACGCCGTCGGCGATCGCCTCGGCGTCAAGGCCGCCGGCGGCATCCGCACGCTCCGCGACGCTCTCGCCATGATCGACGCCGGCGCGAACCGCCTCGGCACCAGTTCCGGAGTGGAAATCCTCAACGACCTGCGCGA
>CAYUZD010000134.1:0-5342 GCA_964449475.1 uncultured Nitrospirales bacterium | reverse complement strand
TCGCCCGTCATCCGCGTCCGCATCAACCGCAGCGCATCGAACGACGTCATCGGCTCCTGGTGCGCGCGGTGCGTCGTCAGCGCGTCGAACGTGTCCACAATCGTCAACACGCGCACCAGCGGCCGGATATCGGTCCCCACAAGCCGGTCCGGATACCCTGTCCCGTCCATCCGCTCGTGGTGGTGACGGATCAGATCCAGCGCGACCGGTCCAACGTCCCCCAACGATCGCGCCAGCTCCTCGCCGAATTCCGGATGACGTTTCAGCAACTCGAACTGGCTCACCGTGAGCTTCCCGCTGTACTCGCGGATCGACGCCGGGACCTTCATCATGCCCAGGTCGCGCAGCAGCGCCCCCGTGCCGAATTCCGCCAGCTCCTTCGGCGTGCCCAGCCCCGCGCGCCACGCGAGGCCCAGCCCCAGCACAAAACCGTTCACCGCGTGCGTGTACAACTGATAGTCCGTCGACGCCGCCGTGATCAGGTGCCGCAGCGCCGTCCGGTTGTGGTACATGAACCCGATCGTGCACCGCGCGATGTCGCGGCTCCGCGACAGTCCCGCCTCCAACTCAGGGTTCTCGAACAAGTCCCGCATCAACCCGTGCGCCGATGCATACAGAATCTCGCTCTTCGATTCGACGTCAATCTTCGGGTCCTGAAGGATCTGGACAAGGTGCGATTCGAGATAGCGCCGGTACGCCTTCTGCTGCGCCGCGCTGATGTGCACGTACTCGACGCGGTTGTCCACCAGCCGCCGCCGGCTCGCCTCCGTGAACGGCGTGCTCCGCTCCGCATACAGCACCACCGGGTCCGAAGGCCGCACCTGAAGGTACAGATCGAATCCCGTTACCGAATCGACGCGCAACGACGCGATCGGAATCGGAATGTAGTCGTGGTTGGCCTGGACGGCCCGGACAAACTGCTGCGCAACACTCGCGGCCATCTCTCCCCCTATCCAAGTATGGCCTCGCCCCACCAGATCGTACCCGATTTTACGCGATCCGTGCCACGACTGTGCATCGTTAGGTGGCAGGCTTAAGCTAGACTTCGCTTAAGCCTGCGCCCAAGGGTGCCACGTCTAAGCGGGGTCCAGCTTAGGCGTGCATCCACTCGACCCCCATCCCTACCGCCTGGCCGACTGCCGGTACCGCTCCAAAAATCCCTCGACAAACGCCGTTGCGGGCCGATTCAGAATCTCGTCCGGCGTGCCAATCTGCTCGACCACACCCTCGCGCATCACCGCGATCCGGTGCGCGAGCTCCAGCGCCTCCTCCTGATCGTGCGTGACGTAGATCGCCGTGATCTTCAATCGCTGCTGCAACTCCGCGAGCTGCCGCCGCGTCGCGTACCGCAGTTCCGCATCGAGATTGCTCAGTGGTTCATCGAGCAGCAGGATCTTTGGATGCACCGCGATCGCCCGCGCCAGCGCCACGCGCTGCTGCTGGCCACCGCTCAGGTCCGTCACCGGCCGCGTCTCCAGCTCCGCGAGTTGCACCAGGTCCAGCGCCTGGGCCACGCGAACGCGCGTCTCGTCCCTGGTCATCTTCCTCGCCTTCAGGCCGAACGCGACGTTCTCGAACACGTTCATGTGCGGAAACAGCGCGTAGCTCTGAAACACCATCGCCGCGTCGCGCTTCTCCGGCGGCACATCGGTCACGTCGCGATCGTCGAAGTACACGCGACCCTGGTCCGGTCGTTCGAGGCCCGCCACCACGCGCAGCGTCGTCGTCTTCCCGCACCCGCTCTGCCCGAGAAACGCGAAGAATTCGCCGTCACGAATCTCTACAGAGAAATCGCGCACTCCTCCGCCTTCCGGATACAGTTTCGTGATGCGATCGAGTCGGACCGAGCTCATCGCGCGTTGTACACTTCCGATTCCCAGCGGTCTATCCAGCGTTGCTCGTTCTTCGCGAAATCGGCCCAGTCGATCGGCATCGCCTCGATCGCCTGTTCGGACATCCACGCCGGCAGCTGCGACGTCTCGATGTCAGTCCGCGCCGGAATCTTCGCGTACGCCTCCGCTTGGTGTACCAACGCGTCCACCGTCGTTACGAAGTCGTAAAACAATTCCGCGTTTGCGCGGTGCGGCGCGCCCTCGACGATCGCAATCCCCTCCGTCAGCACCGGTGTCGGATGCGGGAGATAAAAATCGAACGGGCTGCCGTTCCGTTCGCGTTGCAACACCGCGTCCGGCATGATCCACACCGTGATCAGATCGTCGTTCCGCTTGATCTGGTCGAACAGGATCTGCGGCGTTTCCTGGTAACTCTTCGTTTGCGCGTGCAGCTTCTTCAGCCACGCAATCCCCGCGTCCTCGTTCTCCGCCCGCAGGATCATCGCCCCGATGAACGTCCGCATCGACCCCGACGCCGGCGGCTTGCGAATCGTGATCTTTCCCGCCCATTTTGGATCGAGCAGTTCGTCCCACGTCTGCGGCACGTCCGCCCGTGTGTACTTGTTCAGGTTGAAGAACATCGACAGCGGCGTCCGGTAAATCCCGTACCACCGGCCCTCGGGGTCCTTGTCCGCCGCGTCCACCGCGTCCGCCCACGTCGGCCGGTACTCCGCCAGTAGCCCCTCGCGCGCCGCCTGCATGAACATCGTGCTCGGCGCCCCCCACCACACGTCGCACGCCGGTCGGTTCCGCTCCGCGCTCACCCGCGTGTACACCTCCTGCGAGCCCATATCGAGCCACTGCACGTCGATGTGCGGATGCGCCGCTTCAAATAACTGCTCGTAGTCCTTCCCGACGTCCGGCCCGTGCGGGCTGTACACCACGACGACCTCGCGCGACGAACATGCCGCCAGCATCAGCAGCGCCATCGGGGCCAGCCATCGTGTCATGTTGAGTGCTCCGGACTACGGCGAGAGGTCGGTATCGTACTGGAGTATCGCCGCGACGCGCCAGTTCGATCAGCCGCCCAGCATTCGCGCGACCAGCGCGTCCTGCGTCCGGTCCGGCAGCCACGAAATGATCTTCTGCGCCGTCGAGTTCGCGCCCATGCGGTACCGCGTCTTCGGCCTCGGCGACTCGAGCGCATGGATCACGCAGTCGAGCACCTCCTGCGGCGATTTCGACCGCCTCGCCATCATCGGCGCCACCCGCCGTAGCGCGTTCACCAGCCAGCCGTACGTCTCCATCATTTCGGGAGGTGCGTTGTGGATGAACGTCTCGCTCTCGCCGATGCCCTTCTCCCAAATCTTGCTCTGGATTCCGCCCGGTTCGAGCAGGATCACGTGCACGCCAAACCGCCGGAGCTCGCGACGCAATCCGTCCGCCAGCGCCTCCATCGCGTACTTCGACATGCAGTACGGCGTCAACATCGGCGTCGTGAAGAATCCGCCGATCGATCCCGTGATCAAAATGCGTCCCTTCGACTTCCGGATCATCGGCAGGAACGCCTGCGTCGCCACGACCTGTCCGATCACGTTCACGTCGAGTTGCCGCCGCAGATCGTTCAGCGGCAAAAACTCGATCGGCGCGTTTACCGAGATCCCCGCGTTGTTCCACAGCGCCGTCAACAGCTGCCCGCCCAGCGCCTGCTCCACCGTCCGCACCGCCTCCTTCACCTGCGACTCGTTCACCACGTCCACGATCACAGGCGTGAGGTTCCCCGTCGATTCCCGTTTCAACCGCTCGCCGTCTTCCGACTTGCGCACACCGGCGAACACGCGGTACCCCAGCTTGTCCAAGCCCAGCGCGCAGTGTTCGCCCATCCCCGTTGACGCGCCGGTAATTACGATCGACCCCTTCCCAGACATGCTTCCATCTCCCATAAGCGCGCCTATCTGGCGCAAGCACGAATCCCAGAATCAACTCGCCAAAACGGTCAAGCCTCCATCGGATCGTCTATTGGTCCTATAAGTCCAATAGGTCCCATACGTCCACACCGCGGCCTCGCCCACCAATTTCAGGGAAATCCGCGCTGCGGCAAGATCGCAATCGCCCGGGCGGACAAACCGCACAAGTTCCGCCCAGCCAATAACCTGAAATCGGTTCGGGTAATTCCGGACGAGCGCGCTACGCCGGCGCCGCGCCGGTGCGCTTGCGATAGCGCTGTGCGAGTTGTTTGAATCCCGCGGCGTCCGATTCCGCGGCCGCGCGTTCGCAGACCGCTCGCGCGCGCTTTGCAAGCGCGTCCGACTCGCCTGCGTTGTGCGCCCGGATGAGCGTCGCCGATTCCTCCAGTGCAGTCGCCGCGAGCGGCCACAGATTCGCCGCTGCCGATTCTTCCGCGACGATCTGCAGGAACCGCATCCGCGCGGCGCCATCCGCCACGCGCTCCAGACTCGACATGCGCCGCCGCGCGCCCCGAACACGCTCGCACGTGGCCGCCAGTTGCGCCAGCGCTTCCGCCGGCACGATGACGAAATCCTTTCCTGCGACCGTCCCGTCTTGCGCGGAGTTCATCCGCGCCTTTCTTGACGCCTCGTCCACCACGAGGCTTCGTTCGAGCGCGTATGCCGCAATCTCCTGAGCCGTCCTCAGATATTCGTCGCACGTACCTTGGCCGGCACACACGCGTTCCAATACGCTGTCCATTAAATCAATTGTCAACTCGATCGCCTTGACGTGCTTGCCCGCAGCAAACAGGCTCTCCAGCACCTCCGATGCCGCGGCGACGACTTCCGGTAATACCTTCGCGGGTTCCTGCACCCGTAGTTTGCTCCGCGCATGCTGGATCGTCAGGTCGCACGCAAGCTCGTAGCCCCGGCTCTTCCGGTATTCCGCTCCATCCGCTGCGGTTTCCGGCAGACGATCCACCGTGTCCCGGATCTCGCGCGCCACCTGCACGAACCCGTATTTCGCGCTCAGTTCCTTGATGCGGCCCAGCCGCGCGCGCATCTCCCCTTCGTTGAGTTTCCCCGGTTGAAGCAGTTCCTTCAACATGGGCGCAATCTCGGCAAGGCTCGGCCCGGCATTGGCCTCGATGACGTCGGGAGCCGGGGGAAGGTCGGACTTGCTGGCGGGGAATAGCCAAGTGGGTGGCGTGAGAATGTCTGACAGTCGCTTCCGCTTCGACATCGAATTCAGCACACCCAGCGATGAGACGTTCACAAAGGAATACGCCTAGTCGCTATCAGTTGTCAACCCGATCCGATTCCTTGCCGAAAAACGATTAAATCGAATTTACTGCTGAATATTGAATTCTTCGTCAAGTGATCAGTGCAAGCGAATATCCAGCCATACCTATGGCCGAACCGCACGGTTCAGAAGCAGGCCAATCTCGTTGCGCTCGCCGGTGAGCACCGCGAAATCGCTGTCCCGATCGTGATCGAAGTCTCCGACCAAAGGATTGCCCGTCGTGTCGGACGCGAAGTAGTGCGGTTGATCGAAAGTACC
>CAYUZD010000133.1:0-8485 GCA_964449475.1 uncultured Nitrospirales bacterium | reverse complement strand
GGCGCGCGGGTCGTTCTCGCCTGTCGCGACATCGGCCGCGGCGAGGACACGCGCCGCGTCATTGAGAGCCGGGGCGTACCCGGATCGTGCGACGTGTTGCAACTCGATCTCGCGTCCCACGCCAGCATTCGCGCGTTCGCAGACGCGTTTCTACGGTCCGGGTCAGCGCTCAACGTCCTCGTGAACAACGCCGCCATCGTCCCGATGCGGCGCGAGACCACGGAGGACGGTATCGAAACGCAATTCGGCGTCAACCACTTGGGGCCGTTCTTGTTGACCCGCCTGCTGCTCGATCGACTGAAGGCAACGCCCGGTGCGCGCATCGTCAATGTCGCGTCAACCGTCCACCACGGCGCGACGCTCGACTTCGACGATCTGCAATCGGAGAAATCGTACTCCGCGATGCAGGCCTACGGCCGCTCGAAGCTCGGCAACGTGATGTTCACCTACGCCCTCGCGCGCCGCCTCGGCCGAAACGGCGTCACCGCCAACTGCCTTCATCCCGGCGTGGTCCGCTCGCGCATCACGCGCGACATGCCCGCCTTCTTGCAACCCCTCGTCCGCGCGAGCGGCACGTTCATGCTCAGCCCCAGCCGCGGCGCGGAAACCAGCGTCCACCTCGCGGCCTCCCCCGAGGTCGCCGGGGTCACTGGAAAGTACTTCGTGAAGTGTCGCGAAACGCCGTCGTCCGCCGCGTCGCACGATGTCGAAGCCCAGGAGCGGCTCTGGCGAATCAGCGCCGAACTCACCGGTCTGACTGCGTAGTATCGCCCGATTCCGGACCGTCCGCCGGAAACGCGGACACCCGCGCCAACCGGTTCTCGGCCTCGATCTCGCGTTCAAGCCACACGCGCTCCCCTGCGGGCCCCGGCGCACAATCGCCCGAGCGGAACAGCCGCCGTACCGGCCCGCCGAGTACCCACCGAATCCGGCCCCACGGTGTCGGGTCAACAGACATACTTCCCCCTCATGCGCGCTCCTTCCCCCTGCCGATTAACGGCAATCTGCCGCGGCGACTTGAGCATCGCGTGCGTTTGTGGCCCGTTGTGTGATATAAGGGTCAACGATTGCACCGTGGCGCTGACACGGTGCCCCACCGGACGACCAAGGATTCAGTCGGATACATATGGAGAAAGAGAAAGCACTGGAACTGGAGGGGACGGTCACCGAAACCCTCCCAAACGCGATGTTTCGCGTGAAGCTCGACAACGGCCACGTCGTCCTCTCGCACATCTCCGGAAAAATGCGCAAGTACTACATCCGCATCCTCCCCGGCGACCGCGTCAAAATCGAGATGTCCCCCTACGACCTCACCAAGGGCCGCATCACGTTCCGCTTCCGCTAGTCCCCCGCGCATTTCTGAACACCGAAAGTATTTAGTTTACAAATCTGTCCCTCTCGCGTCTCCCAGACGACAAGATTACCCCGTTTTCCGCGCAATCTAAGCGATCTGATCCTCCCCGGCATGAAAAATGCTCCAATGTGTCAAGAGATTACCTTCGGCAGTGCGGAAGGAGATCGCGACACGTCTTTGAGGCAGCCTCAACCGCCACGCGCGGTGAGGGGGGAGCGGCGTGGACACAGGGGCCGGAAAGATCGGCGCGCCAACCGACGCCGGGCGGGATATCCTCCGCACGGCGCGGCGATTCGTTTTTTTGTCCGCCCTCCTGACGTTCCTGGCCCCGCTCGCGCTTGCCGAAACCACCCACCTCGCCGAGCTCTCGCTCGAAGAGCTCATGAACATCGAGGTGACCTCGGTTTCCAAGAAGAGCGAACCGCTGCACGACGCAGCGGCCGCGGTGTACGTCCTCACGCAGGAAGACATCCGGCGTTCCGGCGCGACCACCATCCCCGATCTGCTCCGGCTCGTGCCCGGCGTGAACGTTTCCAAACTCACGTCGAACGCGTGGTCGGTCACGGCCCGCGGGTTCGGCGGGCGCTTCGCCAATAAACTCCTCGTGCTCGTGGACGGCCGCTCGATCTACACCCCGCTCTTCGCCGGCGTCTACTGGGAATCCCAGGGCGTCATGCTCGAAGACGTCGACCGCATCGAAGTCATCCGCGGCCCCGGCGGCACCCTCTGGGGCGCAAACGCCGTCAACGGCGTCATCAACATCGTCACCAAACACTCCAGCGACACCCAGGGGCTGCTCGTCTCCGGTGGCGCGGGGACGTACGAACGCGCATTCGGCGCGCTGCGTTGGGGCGGTGCGGCGGGCGAGGACCTGACGTATCGCCTCTACACCGAGTACCATCTCCGCGATGACGGAGGCACACCCGCAACGGGCGGCGACGCCGATGACGCATGGCAGACGATTCAGGGCGGCGGCCGCGCCGATTGGCAGATTTCCCCCGACGACACGCTAACCCTCTACGCAGACCTCCGGCACAACAGTCTAGATGAAGTCATTACGCGAACCTTTCTCGATGCACCCTTTGCACGCGACATCGAGGACGAGCGGGACTACTTCGGTCGATATGTTATGGCCGTCTGGAACCATGCCTTCCCGGACGAATCGAGCATCCAGGTACAGGCGTTCTACGACGGCTACACCTCCGACGATCCGACGTTCCGCGAGGATCGCAACACGTTTGACCTGGAATTCCAGCACCAGCTCGAGGTCGGCGAACGCAATTCCATCGTGTGGGGCCTGGGGTTCCGCCATACGCAGGATGAAATCGATGGTTCGGAGTTTATCTCACTCTCGCCCGACTCGCGCAGCGATCAGACCTACAGCGCGTTCATCCAGGACGACATCACGCTGACCGATACGCTCCACCTCATCCTCGGCACGAAGATCGAACACAACGACTACACCGGAATCGAAGTGCAGCCGAACGCGCGGCTCCGCTGGACGCCCAACGATCGCCACACCGTCTGGGCCGCGGTCTCCCGCGCCGTGCGCACCCCGTCGCGCGCCGAGGACGACATCCGCTTGCGTAGCGTCACGTCCCCAGGCCCGACCGAAATCGTGTTCATGCGTTACGACGGACGCGATTACAACGCCGAAGACCTGCTCGCGACCGAACTCGGCTATCGCGTGCGCGCTACCAAAAAGCTAGCCTTCGACGTGGCGCTGTTCTTCAATCACTACACCGACTTCCGCACGCTCGAACCGGGCCCGTCCTTCGACGACAACGGCGTCACGGTGCTCCCCATCGAGGCCTTGAACGACGGAAAAGCTAACACGTACGGCTTCGAGATCGCCGCGGACTGGGCGCCCAAGGACTGGTGGCAGCTCCGTGCAGGCTACTCCTTCCTCCAAATCGATCTCGAGGTCCCGGACACCGACCCCGTCACCGAGTCCTTCAGCGGAGATACGCCGGAACACCAGTTCTTCGCCGTGAACCGGTTCAATCTGCCGCGCAACGTCGAACTCGACGCGATGCTCCGCTACGTCGGCGATCTCGAAGGCATCGGCATCGGCTCGTACGTCGAACTCGACGCGCGGCTCGCATGGCGCCCCATCGAAGATCTCGAACTCGCCCTCATCGGGCGAAACTTGCTCGACAACGAACACCAGGAATTCGCGCCGACCTTCGTCAATCACGTGCCGACGGCAGTCGAACGCGAGGTATATGGAAAAGTCACGTGGCGGTTCCAACCGGGTGGCCGAAAATGACGGCCCCGGATACTCGAGTGTAGGGACGGAGACATGATGTCCGAGCCGGCGACAGAGCAGCGCGAATCCCGCGCGATGCACGATCCGGCATCCGGCGATGGAGAGGCAATGAAGCGGAAGGGACTACAAACGGACCTGCACGATCGGCAACAGCCCGGCGACCGGGCAGTTGCGCCGATGGCACTGCAGATCGGCGGCCTGCCCGCATGGATGGTCCGGCTGTCGCTGCTCGTCCTGTGGGCGCTCATCGCGGTGCTCTCGTGGGCGCCGCGCGCGCTCGGCGAGGAGCTCGTCGCCGCGGCCGACTCCAGCGTCATCGACTTGTCGCTCGAGGACTTGCTGAACGTCGAAATCACTTCGGTCTCCAAGCGCTCGGAGAAGCGCACCGCCGCGGCCGCCGCGATCTATGTGCTCACCCAGGAAGACATCCGCCGCTCGGGCGCCACGAACGTGCCCGACGCCCTTCGCACCGTACCGGGCATCCACGTCGCGCAGATCAGCTCGAATCGCTGGTCCGTCACGTCCCGCTCGTTCTCCGGCCGCTACGCGAACATGTTGCTCGTGCTCATCGACGGCCGCACGGTTTACACGCCCTTCTTCGCCGGGGTCTATTGGGAAGCCAACGACGTCATGCTCGAAGACGTCGACCGCATCGAAGTCATCCGCGGCCCCGGCGGCACCCTCTGGGGCGCGAACGCCGTCAACGGCGTTATCAACATCGTCACGAAGTCCGCCAAGGACACCCAAGGCGGTCTCATCTCCGTGCTCGGCGGCAAAGAGGAGCGCGCATCCGGCGTATTGCGCTACGGCGGGCCGGTCGGCGACCTCGGCC
The DNA here is from genome assembly GCA_964449475.1 of uncultured Nitrospirales bacterium. Lineage (GTDB taxonomy): Bacteria > Hydrogenedentota > Hydrogenedentia > Hydrogenedentales > VFKU01. Next base: position 4,030 of record CAYUZD010000133.1, on the reverse strand, counting down.
ACTACCGCGTCTACGGCAAGTACTTTCTGCACGATGAAGCCGGCGACTTCATCGAGGGCCAGACCCGCTCGACCGGTCTCGAACCGGACGACGGTTGGCAGAACGGGCACACGGGATTCCGCGTCGATCTCGACATCGACACGGACGAAACCCTGACCATCCAGGGCGGCGCCCAATTCCTCGACGCCAACAACACATACGAACTGCCCTTCCTGGTCGATCCGCTCTTCCGCCGCGTTGACGCGTCAACGCGCTACCAGGACGCGCATCTGCTCACCCGCTGGTCAAGACACCTCGCGGACGACTCGGAAATTCAGCTCCAGGGGTTCTACAACTACTACCACTTCGATGAAATCACACTTGACGAGCAACGCCACACCTTCGATCTCGATTTCCAGCACCGGCTTCAGGTCGGCGACCGCCACGACATCCTGTGGGGGCTGGGATATCGGGTGACGACGGATAACTTCGAAGACTCGGCGTTTGCCTCGATGGATCCGAGTCACGCGACGGACCATCTCTTCAGCGCATTCATCCAGGACGAAATCTCGATCCTCGACACGCTCAAACTCACGATCGGTACGAAGATCGAACACAATGAGTACACAGGCGTCGAGATTCAGCCCAGCGCACGCATAGCCTGGACGCCGAACGAACGCCACACGCTATGGGCGGCCATTTCCCGCGCCGTCCGCACGCCCTCGCGCGCCGAGAACGATATTCGTCTCGAATACGGCGAGGCCGAGGAAGTGGCCGACGTGTTCGTCTCGGTCTTCGGAAATTCGGCGCTGGACTCGACAGAGCTCTGGGCGTTCGAAATCGGATATCGTGTCAATCCGACCGACCGCATCGCACTCGACTTGGCGTTGTTCTACAACCGTTACGACCATGCGCGGACGATCGAGGTGGGAACCGTCTTCAACGAGACCGACCCGCCTCCCGCGCATGACGTGGTGCCCGTCTTCATCACCACGACGGGCGACGCCGAGACCTGGGGTCTCGAGCTCGGGGCAGACATCAGCGTCCGGCCCTGGTGGCTAGTGCGTACCGCATATTCGTATATCGACTTCGAGACCACTAACGTCTTCCCGAGCACCGGCACCGAAGAAGTCCCGAACCACATGGTCAGCCTGCAAAACCGGCTCGACCTGCCACACAATCTCGAGTTCGACACGACCCTGCGCTACATGACCGATATCGAGACGCTGGGCATCGACGAGTACGTCGAACTCGATGCACGGCTCGCCTGGCGGCCCATCGAAGATTTCGAACTCGCGATCGTCGGACGAAACCTGTTTAATTCACAGCACGGCGAGTACGACGACTTGGTAACGTTGTCCATCCCGACCGAGGTACAGCGCTCGGTGTACGGAAAAATCACATGGCGCTTCTAACTCAACGGCAAACTCGGATCATGCGCGCCATCGTCGCTGCCATCGCGATGGTCGTGGCCGCCGCCCTCCCTGCTGGACGTGTCCACGCTCAAAAAGTGGCGTCCATCGACGAGGTGAAGGCCGCCTTCGTCTATCAGTTCGCCAATTTCATTACCTGGCCGGACGGAGCGTTCTCCGATGCGTCCGCGCCCGTCGTCATCGGCATTCTCGGAAACGAAACCGTCGCCAAAGTCCTGCGCGAGTCCGTCCGGGACAAGAAAGTCGGCGAAAGGCCGATTCTTGTCCGTGACCTCGCAACGCCGCAGGAAGCCGCCGAGTGCCAGATCGTGTTTCTCGACCGTAGCGACGACAAGCGGGTGGGCGAATATCTCGCAGTGTTGGTCTCCAAGCCGATTCTGACCGTGAGCGACGACGACAACTTCACCGAGGAAGGCGGCGTCATCAAACTCTACGAGCAGCAGAACAAGCTTCGCATCGAGATCAACGTCGATGAAGCCGCGCGCTCGAACCTTACCGTCAGCTCCAAGCTGCTCAGCCTCGCCAAGGTCGTTCGCGACCGCGCCTGATCCCCGCCCGCATCCCCTGCCGCCCCGCGCGCATTGATCGTCCGCCGCGCGTCTGGCAGGATCGCGCGTCTCCACGCATCTGCCGCCGCACCCAGATGAAAGGACCGCGCATGGATTTCCGCCTTACTCCCGATCAGGAATCGCTCCGCGAGGCTGCCCGCGCCTTCGCGAACAATGAGATGCGTCCGGTCGCGGAGGAGATCGAGCGGTCCGGCAGGCCGCTGTCCCGCGACTGGATGAAGCGCTACGCCGAGATGGGCTTTCTCGGCATCAACATCGCCGAGGAACTCGGCGGGCTAGGCCTTGGCAACCTCGAAGCGCTGCTCGTGCTCGAGGAGTTCGCCAAAATCTCCTCCGCCGTCGCGTTTCCCATCTTCGAGGCCAACGTCGGGCCCGTGCGCGCAATCGAGCATTTTGCCGGCGACGTACTCAAGCGGCGCGTCGTCCCGCGGGTCTGCGCGGGTCACATCATCGTCGCCGTCGCCATGTCCGAACCCGAAGCCGGGTCCGCGTTGACCGACCTCAAGACGCGCGCCGAATTTCGCGGCGACAAAATCGTCGTCAACGGCTCGAAGCGCTGGTGCAGCGGCGCGGGTCACTCCGACGGCTACGTCGTCTATGCGCGCATGTCCGGAGACGCCGGCGCGAAGGGGATCGGCGCGGTCTACGTCGAAAAGGACTCGCCCGGCCTCACGTTCGGTGAACAGGAATCGCTCATGGGCTTTCGCGGCGTGCCCAGCGCCGACATCTACTTCGACAACGTCACCGTGCCCGCCGACAACCTCATCGTCCCGGCAAACGGTTTCAAGAAGCTCATGGAAGCCTTCGACCTCGAACGCTGCGGCAACGCGACGCAGGCCCTCGGCCAGGCCGCCGGCGCACTCGACGATGTCGTGCGCTACGTGCAGGAGCGCCAGCAGTTCGGCAAACCCATCGTCGAGTTCCAGGCCGTGCAACTCAAGCTCGCCGAAATGGCCATGCGCGTCGAGGCCGCGCGCCTCCTCATCCATCGCGCCGCCGTGAACGCGCAGTCCGGGCTGCCCAGCCTCTTCGAGTCCAGCGTCGCCAAGTGCTTCGCGAACGAAATCGCCCGCGAGGTCACCGGCCACGCCGTCCAGCTCATGGGCGGCTACGGCTACTCCCGCGAGTTCAATGCCGAGCGACGCCTCCGCGACGCCTGGGGCTGGGGCATCGCCGGCGGCACCATCGACATCCAGAAGATCAACATCGCCTCCGCGCTCGTCGGCAAACGCTTCGACCAGCGGAAATGAATAGACAGGATTGACAGGATTCGAAAGATCGACAGGATGTCGATCAAATCAGTCCTGTCAATCCTCAAAATCATGTAAATCCTGTCTAGTCCTCAACCACCACTCGCCAAGCCGCCAGCTTCTGCCGATACGTCTGCCCCGCATGCGCCGGACTCGTCGACGGCAAACGCACGTACTCAATCCCCTCGCCCCGCTCCCCCAATCCGCGCAACACATAGCGCCGAAACACCTGTTCCGCCTTCACCCCATTGAAGTACACGCGCCGGACACGCGGATGCTTCTCGAAGAACTCCGCGAAGTCGTTCGGCACGATCGACTCTTCAACAATCTCCGCGTCACCGCTCCCCGGCCGCACACACGACTGCATCACGTCCCACAACGCAATCCGGTGCTCCACCAACCTCCGTATCCGCACCCGATACGAAACATCCCGGCCCGCGCCAATCAACTCCCCCATGATCGCCCAAAACGAGTTCCGCGGATGCGCGTAATACTCCCCCGCCCGCAGCGACGCCACCCCCGGCATACTGCCGAGGATTAGGACGCGCGCATCAGTCCGCGCAATCGGGGAGAAGCCACTGACTTTAGTCACCTCGCGCACCTTGACGAAACGATCGAATCCATGAAACGCTGAATTCGACTCGTGCGAACACTCGACCGTTATTCAGACGCGGAGCGGCGAAAGATAATAGCCCACCGCGTGAGCGGTGGGTAAGGATGCCACGAGTCGACCAGTCCCAGAGGGACGAAAGAAAGGGAACGCATGGCACACTCGTTCACAAGCGCCCTCTTCCATTGC
>CAYUZD010000132.1:0-8557 GCA_964449475.1 uncultured Nitrospirales bacterium | reverse complement strand
CCCTACAACGACATGGGCTTCATCCTGATGACCGAGGCCGCGGCCGCGTTCGACGAACTGACGCGCAGCAACCGGGACGACGAGTTGCGCATGCAGACGGCGAACTCGTGGCCAAACCTGCTCCGGCGATCGCGCTTTATCCCGGCGGTCGAGTACATCCAGGCCAACCGCGTGCGCACGTTGATGATGGAGCAGATGGCGAACCTGTTCGAGACCGTCGACCTCTACATCACGCCCGCGACAAGCGACCTCTACCTGACCAACCTGACCGGACATCCACTTCTGGTGCTGCCGAACGGGTTCAACGACCGCGGCATGCCGACCTCGATCGGATTCGTCGGCAGGCTCTACGGCGAGGCGGACTTGTGCGCGATCGGCGGCGCCTATCAGCGCGCCACGGACCACCATCTCAAGCAGCCACCGTTGCGCGCGTAGTCCCTTCCGTGCAATCAGATCAACCTTACTAGACTGCCGGGTTGGACGGGCGTATCATGCGCTCTACGTGGATGGGCCGCCCATGTCGATACGGAGCAACGCGCGCGCTGTCCGAGTCTTCGCATTCCTGATTGTCGCGACCACGACCTTGACGTTGCTCCCGATTGCGCCGGCTGAGACGCCGAGTCCCGCAGCAATATTTGCGCAATTGCGCCTGCAATTCATCGAAATGAAATCCATCGACATCACCTCGCAGAAGATCTGGGTGCGAGGCGAGGTACAGCCCGAGATAACCTGGACCCGCGCGGAATTCGACAAGTTCACCGGACCTGACGGCGAGTACCTCATGCGGGACACGACGGCGTATCGCGCGAAGGAGGACTTGTTTCGCGCGACCGTATACGCGTCGGATTCCACTGAAATCGCGTACAACGGGACCAATGTTCAGACTTTCCTTAATAACTCCAAAGTGCTCTTTCTCCAGGATCCGACGGACCTGACGCGGCCGTTTGACATCTACAATGGGACGGCATTGGCGTTTCTCCGCCCGTTCGACTTTGTGTTCTATGCCACCGGCGAGCCCGAATCGCCCGAAACGCTGCGTTCGGAACGGGTGTGGGACCGTCTTGCGAGCGTATCGAAGATCGTCGGCGAGACGGAGATCGACGGAAACGGGTGCGTGGTTGTCGAAATCGTGGTCCTCCACCATCCCCGGAACGGAATCGATCGGACGAAGGTGTTCTTTGCGAGGGAAAAGGGCTACTTCCCGGTGCGATACGAACATTACATCGGCGACGACATCTTCGAGGTGTTTCAGACGTCGGGCGTGCGAGCGTCGGGCCGTTGTGGAACCTCGGACTCGGCGCCCGACTACTTCTTCGCGGAGCGCGCTCTGAAACAGGAATTCGATCGCATAGGATCGGGCCGGCCGACCGGCGGCACGCTGTGGGAGACCGACGTTGATTCGACGCGCGTGAATCTGGAGATCTCCGACGCGTTTTTCACGATACCCCTGAGCGAGGCGCTTCACGTAGTGGATTGGCGCAAGGGCGACTAAGCTTGGCGTCGACTCGGAGTTGTTCCGCAGCGCCGTGCAACGCTAGAATTCCGCCTCGCGGTTCATGACCACGCCCGGCTCCCGGGCGCTTTTTCACCCGAGTGGTGTTGCATGTTCCGCGGGCCCGCACCTTCTCCGGGTCCGGCGGGTTTCGAGAATCCACTGAGGCAAAAGAATGAGCGAGACGGAAACGATGAATCGCCGGAGCGCGCTGGCTGTGTTGTCCGGCGCGATCGCGGCGTTCTGGACGGGGTGCGTCGCGGCAATCGCGGGCGCATTCGCGTCAGCCCCGCTGTTCGCGGCGCGCAAATCACGGGACGTGTCGCTCGGGCCGATGGACATGTTGAAGGCCGGTTTTCGCGGCGTGGAGTTGAAGGAGCGAACCAACGACGGCTGGTATTCGCACGAGGAGACGATTCGCGTGTACGCGCGCATCGACGAGACCGGGGCGCCGGTCGTGTTCTCGGGCACGTGCACGCATCTCGGCTGCACCGTCAATTGGGACGAATCCGAACGGACCTTCAAGTGCCCGTGCCACGGCGGCGTGTACGGCGAGGACGGCACGGTGAAGGCGGGTCCGCCGCCGCGGCCGCTGACTCGGCTGGCGGCCGAAGTGCGGGACGGCGAAGTGTTCGCGCGGCTGGGTTGACGCATGCCTGGACGGTTGTTGAAGTGGTTTGAGTCGCGTGCGTCGGCGGCCACGGCGCTGAAGGCGTTCCTGGACGAACCCATCCCGGCGAGCACGGGCTGGCGCAACACGTTGGGGAGCGTCGTTGGCGCGATTTTGCTCGTGCAGATCGTGACGGGTGTCCTGCTTGCGCTCTATTACGTCCCGCATCCCGAGGCGGCGTTCGAGTCCATCGTGTGGCTTGAGCGCAACATCACGCTCGGTGCGTTCGTCCGTGCATTGCATTACTGGGGCGCGTCGTTCGCGATCGTCGCGGCGGCGGTCCATCTCCTGCGCGTATTGCTGGCCGGCGCGTACCGTCCGCCGCGCGAGCTCAATTGGCTGACGGGCCTCGTGCTCTTCGGCATCGTAATCACGCTCGCGTTCACGGGCCAGCTCCTTCCGTACAACCAGATGGGGTACTGGGCGGCGACCGTGGGGATCGAAATCGCGTCGTCGGCGCCCGTCATCGGCGAGTCGATCCGCCTCCTGATGACGGGCGGCGACACGGTCGGCGCGCTCACGCTGACGCGGTTCTACGCGCTGCACGTTGTCGTGTTGCCCGCGTTGTTGGGATTGATCGTCGTCTGGCACCTCGCGCTCCTGCGCAAGCACGGCCCGATGCGGCGGGCCGGCGACAATTCCGCCGCGACCGAGGCGTTCTTCCCGCGGCAGTTCTTCCGCGACATGGTGGCCATCTCGATTGGCTTGTTCGGACTCGTGTTCTTCGCCGTCGTATTGGGTGGGCCCGAATCGCCGCGGCTGGATCTGTCGGACGCGAGTTACACGCCGCGGCCGGAATGGTACTTCCTGGCGCACTTTGAACTGTTAAAGCTGACCCAGGGCGAACTCCAGCGCGTACTCGTGGCATTTGTGCTGCCGTCGATCGCGGTGCTTGTCCTCGCGTTGTTGCCGTGGCTCGATCGGGGCACGTCGGCGTCGTGGCGGCACCGCAAACCCATTGTGGCGGCGGCGATCGCGTTCGCGGCCGCCGGCGCCGGATTGACGGTGTACGGGTGGACGACCGTGCCGAAGCCGCACGCGGAAGTGGCGGACGCGGCGGACGGAACGGCGGCGGACGAGTCCATGGCCGCTGCGGACCCCGCGGCGCAACAGATTGAACTCGGCCGGCGGGTATTTCGCGAGCAGCAGTGCTTCAAGTGTCACGTGATCGGCACAACGGGCGCGGACATCGGCCCGGACCTGACGATCGTCGGCCTGCGCATCCAGGAGTCGTTCCTGCGCGCCTGGTTAGCGGACCCGAAGGCGTTCAAGCCGCAGACGATCATGCCGCCGCTGAAAACGACACCGGAAAAGTTCGAGGCGGTCGTACAGTTCCTGCTCTCGCTGAACACGGTGCCCGATCCCGCGCCGGTAAGTGACGAAGCGCAATAGGTTGGAAGCGGCGTGTTGCCGGCTACCGCCTTGAGCTTGTGCCGCTCGATCACTAGGATGAAGGGCTGGATTTAATTCATTCCGCGGAGGAACCCCATGAAACTGCACTCGATTACGATGATGCTGGCGCTCGCGCTGATCCCGATCGCGGCGCTCGCCGAGGACGCCGAGCCGACGTACGCCGAGAAACTCGGCTGGCCGGAGGGCACGCGCGCGCTCATCCTGCACGTAGACGACGCGGGCATGTCGTATGACTCCGACCTCGGCACCATCGAGGCCATCGACAAGGGCGTGGCGAATTCGTTGAGCGTGATGATGCCATGCCCATGGGTGCCGAACATCGTCCGGTGGATCAAGGCGACGAACGCAGACGCCGGGCTGCACCTGACGATGACGTCGGAGTGGGACGTGTACCGCTGGGGACCGGTGGCCGGCAAGCCCGCGGTGCCCGGACTCGTGGACCAGGAAGGCGCGCTGTGGGACAACGTGCCGCTCGTGGTCGAGCACGCGACGGCAGACGAAGTCGAGACGGAGATCCGCGCGCAACTCGACCGCGCGCGCACGATGGGATTCGAACCGACGCACATGGACTCGCACATGGGCACGCTGTTCGAGACGGCGGGATTCATGGAGCGGTACATCAAGGTTGGCATGGAGGAACAGATCCCCGTGATGTTCCCGGGCGGGCACAACTTCTACATCGGCGCGGATTCGCCCGAGCGCATGGTGATGGCGCGCTCGATGGGGCGGAAGGTATGGGAGGGGGGACTGCCGGTGTTGGACGATCTGCACAACCGCAGTTACGGCTGGAAGCGCGAAGAGAAGGTCGAGAAGTACATCGAGGCGATCCGCGGGCTGAAGCCAGGCGTCACCATGATGATCATGCACTGCACGCGGCCGACGGAGGTGTTCGAGCATATTTCGAGTTCCGGCCCGACGCGGATGGGCGACCTCGAGGCGATGATCGATCCGCGCGTCCGGAAGGTGCTCGAGGACGAGAAAATCGTGATGACGACATGGCGCGAGTTGATGGAGCGCCGGCGCAAAGTCGGGCAGGCATCTACGGATTGAGCAGGGCGGGCGGCCACCGGGGCCGCCCCTACCAGTTGAGATGTTTCGGGCGGATCGGCCAGTGGCCGATCCGCCCGTTGTGTTTCCGGTTACCGAGCGATCAGTCGTCCGTGTCTTCGCCCGGCGTAGCCGCGACAATGGGCAGGACGATAGCGCTCGGGCGCTGCGCGTCGAGATAGATCGAGTTCGTCGCGACGCGCGACTCCATCGACGGCACGCCGGTGTTCGGGTTCACGTCGAAGCGCGGGAAGTTGCTCGACGTGACGTGCACCGCGATGCGATGGCCCTTCTCGAAGGTCTGCGCGGTGTGCCACAGGTCGATCTCGAACTTCGCGGGAATCCCCGGCGTCATCAGTTGCTCGTCCCCGGCGTCGCGGCCGTAGCGGAACCGCGCGCGGATGGGATTATCGAGGATAACGGCTTCGTATCCGTCTGGATAGACATCGACCAGTTTCACCATGAAGTCCGTGTCCGGCCCGTCCGTCGCGGCGTACAGTTCCACCGTCACCGGCCCGGCGACTGCGACATCCGTGTCGAGAGGCGGCGTCTGGAATCGGAGATAATCCTGCCGTTCGCCGACCGCGCGTTGGTCCATAGGCCCCTTGTCGCCGATGAGGTTCGACCCGCCGAAGGTGGGCACCGGGTTTTTCGGGTCGAACTGGTACACCTTCGGTTCGACGTGGCCGGTGGGCGCCGCGGTGCTGAGACCGAGATCGGATTGCAGATAGTAGCGCGTGGTCTTCGCCTTCGGCGGCCACACTTCCGACTCGCGGTAGCCGTTCTTGTCCGAGAGCGCGCCCTTGCGGGCTGCGGCCATCATGTAGTACGTGACCGGCGGCTCGTCCATGATGCCGTTGTCCTCGCCCTTTAGCCAGTAGTCGAACCAGCGCAGGTCATCGCCAAGCCGCTGCATCAGGCCGACGTCGCCGTAGTCCAGATCGCCGGCAAGACTGCCGTGGCCGAAGGGGCCCATGAGCAGTTTCTGGTTGCCGCGCGCGCCCTTGCGGCCTTCCTCCTGCAGGTACATGAAATTGCTGACGCTGCCCTTGCCGAAAATGTCGTACCAGCCGCCGACGTTGTAGATCGGGATGCGGACCTCGTCGAGGTAATGGACGAAATCCGTGCGCTTCCAGCCGTCATCCATCTTCACGCGCGCGCGCAGCATCGCGACCTGGCTGCCGGCGTCCTGGCCGCCCATCCAGCCGCTGATCATCGATTCCTTGAACGTGCCGCCGATGAACGTCGATTCGGCGAACGAACTCTGCGGCGCGACGACGACGTACGCGGCCTTCAGTCCGGGCGGGTTCGTCGATGCGGCGAGATTCGACGTGATGCCGAGCGCCGACCCGCCGGTGATGCCGATGTTGCCGTTGCAGAACGGCTGATCGTTCACCCACGCGATCGTGTCGTAGCCGTCTTCGCGATCGGGTTCGAACGGTACGTAGTCGCCTTCAGACAGGAACCGTCCCCGCACATCCTGCGCAACGAAGGCGTAGCCGGCGTTCGTATACTTCTTCGAGCCGCGGCCTGAGCCTTCCTTGTTGTATGGTGAACGCGTGACAACGGTCGGCCACGGGCCGTCGCCGTCCGGCGTGTAGACCGTCGTGGCCAGTTTCACGCCATCGCGCATCTCGACCATGTAGTCTTGCTTCTGTTCGGCAGATGCCGGTATCGCCGCCAGCAGCACTGCCGCGATCAGGCCCACCCATGCCATCGTCTTCATTGGAACGCCTCCCGTTCGTCCGGCGAGCGCCGGAGGATGCCGCCCGCGACCATATCACGCGGATTCGGGCGTGTCCAGAGACGTCATTCGGGCAGGCGCAGGCGCACGAACCGGGGGAAGTAGAGCGTTTCGTCGTTCAGCAGCACCTGCGGATCGAAGTGGTTCGCGGCGTAGGTGACTAGGAGGTCGGGGCCGTCGAGTTCCGGGTGGGCCTTGGCCGCGTAGACGAGCGTGCCCTCGCGATCGGACTCCGGTGGGCGGTAGACGCTGCGTAGTTCGCTCCACGGTCCCTCGGGCCGCGGCGCGGTGCGATAGGCGATCTCGGAGTGTGGAAATCCGTCGCTCTGGATCTGAACGAAGCGGCCGCTGGACGTCCGGTGCACGGAGAACTCCGTCGCGCCGTTGCGAAACACCGGCGCGGGGCCGTCGCTCAACTGTGTCGCGTACGCCCACTCCGCGCCATTCCACCATTCCGCCGCGGCGAGCCGGCCGGAGTCGAATTCGGCCGCGGTCCAGCGCAGCAGATACGTGCCGTGCTCGGCGCCTTCCTCGACGCAGTAGGCATAAACATGGCCCGAATCCTCGAGCACCGCGACGCCGAAGAGCAGGTGGAGTCTCAGGGGAGGATCGGGAAGTTCGAGAGTAGAGAACGTCCAGGATTCGGGAGGGCCGGCGATGTCGTCGGTTCGGAGCGCCGCCGCGCCCGTGAGGGCGAACCCGAGGCCGCCGGTCGCGCTAACAACGCGCATGAAGAAGAGGGTCAGCGTGCCGTCGCGATACAGGCCATGCACGGGCCACAGCCACGCGTCGGACGTCGCGGGGAAGAAGGAATCTGGCGCGCCGTTTTTCTCGCCCCAATGAAATGAGATGTTCGCGTTGCGCAGATCCATTCCGGTCTGGATGCCGATACTGTTGCGGATGAATCCGGCGTCATTCCGGCGCACGGTCCCGTCGCCGATGAACGTGTCGCCAAACAGCCAGAGCAGTCGGTCGCCGTCGAGCGGCACGGAGTACGCCGCGTCGGCGCCGAGCCAGCGCAGGTCGGAGCGGAAGAACCCGTCGGCCGCAGGCCACGGCCGGGCGGCCCCGCCGGGCAATGTGGCACAAGTGGAGGCCGTTAACGCGAGCAGTGCGACCGCGAGAGGCGGGACGCGCCGGCGGGGCACGTTTAGGCCGCCCCGTGCATGTCCACGACGCCGTCGTGGAGCACGGCCCAAGTGTGTGCGCGGCGCGCGAGGTCGAGGTCGTGCGTGACCATCACGATGGTAATGCCTTCATCGGCGTTCAGCCGCCACAGCAGATCGACGATGCCGGCGCCGGTAGTCTCGTCGAGGTTGCCGGTGGGTTCGTCGGCGAGGACGACACCGGGTTCGTTGAACAGGGCGCGCGCGATCGCAACGCGCTGCTGTTCACCGCCGCTGAGCTGGCCGGGCTTGTGCGAGAGGCGTTCCGATAGCCCGACCTTCGCGAGCAACTCCTCGGCGCGTTCGCGGCAGGACGCGCGGCCCCGGCCCTTGCTCAGACCTGGCATCATCACGTTTTCGATCGCGGTGAATTCCGGGAGCAAGTGGTAGAACTGGAACACGAAACCGATGTCCTGATTGCGCAGGCGGTTAAGGTACCCGCCGTTCTTCGCGAACACGTCGTCGCCGCGGAACAGCACAGACCCGGCAGTGGGCCGGTCCAGCGTGCCGAGGATGTGCAGCAGTGTACTTTTGCCGGAACCCGAGTGCCCGCTGATGGCGAGGACCTTGCCTGATTCGACGCTCAGATCGACCCCGCGCAGGATGTGAAGAGTGCGCGACGCATCAAAAAAGGTCTTCTTGATGCCACGCGCCTCGAGGACGACGTCACTCATAGCGCAATGCATCCACCGGGTTAAGACGCGACGCGCTCCACGCGGGATAAATCGTGGAGAGGAAACTCAACACGATCGCGGCGACCGTGATGCGCGCTACATCTGCGGGGACCACCTTCGACGGAATTTGGTCGAAATAGTAGATCTGGCTGTTGAACAGATCGACATTGAAGATCCACGCGAGGAATTCCGCGACGGGATTCACATAGAAGGCGAGAATCGTGCCGAGGACGACGCCGAGCGCCGTGCCCGTGACGCCGATGATGAGCCCCTCGATGACGAACAGCCGCAGAATGGACATCGCGCTGACGCCGACGGTGCGCAGGATGCCGATGTCGCGCTGCTTCTCCA
>CAYUZD010000131.1:0-8558 GCA_964449475.1 uncultured Nitrospirales bacterium | reverse complement strand
CGGATTCGGTTTCCCGGATTCATCCCGGCGGAGGACATGGCGGCGGTGATGACCGCGGCGACGGCCTTCGTGTGGCCGAGCTTGTGGGAAGGATTCGGCCTGCCGCCGCTCGAGGCGATGGCCTGCGGCGTGCCCGTGATCACATCGTCCACTTCGAGTCTGCCGGAGGTCGTGGGCGACGCGGCGGTCCAGGTGAATCCCGAGAGCACCGGCGCAATCGCCGACGCGATGCTGGCGCTCGTCGCGGATCCCGCGCGACGGGCGGAATTGAGGGACGCCGGCCTCGCGCGTGCCCGGAAATTCACGTGGCGCAGGACGGCCGAACTGACGGCGCAGGCGTATCGCCGCCTGCTCGGCGGCGCGTGATCGAATGAAAATCCTGCACGCCTACAAGGACTTCGACCCACCGGTGCGCGGCGGCGTCGAGCGGCACATCGCGCTGATGTGCCGCTATCAGCGCCAGTGGGCCGAAGTCAGCGCGTTGACGTGTTCGCGGTGCCCACGGACGGCGCGGGTCGTTCGCGACGGCACCGGCGTGCTCGAAGTGGGCGAGTGGGGGCGGTTACAGAGCGCGCCCGTGTCGCCGGCGTACCCGATTCATTTGAAGCGGTCCGCCGCCGATGTAGTCGTGATTCACGTACCGAATCCCACCGCGGAGATCTCGTGGCTCGTCACGCGCCCCGGCGGAAAGCTCATTGTGCGTTACCACAGCGACGTCGTGCGCCAGGCGGCCGCAATGCGCGTGTACGCGCCGGTATTGAACCGATTTCTTCGCCGCGCGGACGCGATCCTGGTCGCATCGAACGAATACATCGAGACATCCGAGACACTTCGGCCGTTTCGCGGGAAGTGCCACATGGTGCCGTACGGGATCGTGCCGGAGCAGTTCGCGCGGTCCGATCAGCGCGCTGTCGACGACCTGTGGAGTCAGTACGGTCACCCATTCGTGCTGTTCTCCGGTCGGCACCGGTACTACAAAGGCCTGCGCTACCTCGTCGAAGCGGCGAAATCGATCACGGCGCCTGTCGTGATTGCGGGAGACGGACCGGAACGCCCGGCACTGCAGCGACAGGCGGCGGAACTGGGCGTGCAAGTCCAATTTCCCGGCGAATTGAGCGACGCGGCCCTGGTCGAGCACCTTCACGCCGCGGCGGTGTTCGCGTTCCCGTCCGTCGAGCGTAGCGAGGCCTTCGGCATCTCGATACTCGAGGCCCACGCGTGCGGGCTGCCCGTGGTCGCGACGCGGCTGGGGACCGGCGTCGAATTCGCCAATCTGGACGGCGTGACGGGCCTGAACGTGGCCCCTCGGGACGCGGGAGCGCTGGCGGCCGCTGTCAACCGGCTGCTCAAAAACGAGGGCGAACGTGCGACAATGGGGCAGCAAGCCCGCGAACGGGCCGGGCGCGATTTCCGCGCGGAAGATATCGCGCGGCGCGAGTTCGAGATTTACCTGGAATTGATGTCGTGATTGGCAATTGGTACCTCATCTTCAGCTACATCCTGATCGAGTCATTCCTGTTCGCGATCGTGCTGACGGCCTTGATGCGGCGTGTCGCGTTCGGGCTTGGCATCGTGGATCGCCCAGGCGAACGCAAGGTGCACAAGGAGCCCGTGCCGCTGCTGGGCGGCGTCGCAATTTATCTGTCGTTCAACCTCGTCATTCTGGTCAACCTGTGGATCCTGCTGCGATCGCCGTCGCTCGGGTTCAGTTGGCTCGAGACCAACGTCCTGACGTTCTTCGGCGAGAATAATATCCGCCCGTTGATCGGCGTGTTCGCGGGCGGGTTCATCATCTTCCTCCTGGGCGTGGTGGACGACCTCAAGGCGCTGAGCCCGGAGGTGAAGCTGCTCGGTCAACTCGTCGCGGGGTTCGTGCTCGTGCTGTCCGGCGTGCACGTCGAACTCTTCGTGGACACGTTGTTGTACCGCTTCGAGTTTTTCTCCGAGATGCCCGAGCTGACGTTCAGTTACGTGACGGCCACGATCGCGGGCGCGCTGACGATCTTCTGGGTCGTGTTGATGACCAACGCGATGAACCTGCTCGACAACATGGACGGCCTGTGCGGCGGCGTGTCGGGCATTGCAGCGCTGTCATTCTTCCTGTGCGTGCTGCCGCAGCAGGAATACTTCGTGTGCGTGTTGTTGATGGCGTTCGCGGGATCGGTCGCCGGGTTCCTGTACCATAACCTCAACCCGGCGCGAATTTTCATGGGCGACGCCGGCGCGATGTTCAGCGGCTACATGCTGGCCACGGTCGCGGTGCTGGGTACGTTCTACACCGAGTCGAACCCGTCGCAGATTGCCGTGGCGGCGCCGTTGCTGGCATTGTGCGTGCCGCTGTTCGACACGGCACGGGTGATGTACATCCGGTGGCGGCGCGGCGAATCGATCATGAAAGGCGACAAGCGCCACTTCTCGCACCGGCTCGTGGAACTGGGCATGACGCCGAGGCAGGCGGTCGAGTTTATCCTGCTGGTCGCGGCGGTGACGGGGTTGGGCGGGGCGTTGATCGGACAGGTCGGCCCGGCGGGGACCGTGGTGATTCTCGCACAAACCGCGGGCATTTTCTTGTTGATTGTGCTACTAATGCGGGCGGGAAAGTCTGCGGAACGGCCGAGTAGTGAGCAAAAAAAAGAAGAAGACGTCAACGCCCCCATCCCCGGCGACTTCCGCCGCCGCAACATCCGCTGAACGCAGCGGCGCGGCCACCGCAATCGGTTGGCGCGCGTACCTCGCGGAACCGGTCGCGCTTGGGCTGGCCGTGTTCATCTTCCTGCGGCCGTTGCGCGACGGCCTGACGTTTCCCGGGTTCAACGCGTACTTCAGCGCGTTCGTGATCGTGATCATGGCGCTATGGTGTGCGCGGATGCTGATCCGCGGCGAGACGATCCGGTATCCGGTGCCGATCGCGTTGTTCGGCGCGTTTCTGCTGACCGCCTACGCAACCGGGTTCGCGACGATTTCATACGACCCGACGCACCGGGGACTGCACCAGATCGCCGTCTACTTCCTCCTGTTCGTGCTCGCGACAAACGGACTACGGACCCAGCGCGCGGTGAACATCGTGATCGCCGCCATCTGCGTGACGTGGTTGCTGACCGCGGCATGGTCGATATTCCACTTCTACATCATGCTGCCCGGGATGCGGCAGGTGTTGATGGGCAATCCGGGCGTCGTGCAACAGTACTTCGACGGGATGATTTCACCCGAACTCAAGAATCGCCTCGAAGCGAACCGCGCCTTCGGTACGTTTCTGTTCCCCAATGCCCTCGGCGCGTTTGCCATATTGGGAATCCCGCTCCTGATCGTCGCGAGCCGCGCCGCGGTGCGGCGGATGATGAACCCCAAGGCCGTACCGGCGCCCGCGCACCCGTGGCAAGGGTGGTTCACGCTAGGCACTTTTGTCGGGATCACAACCTCAATCGTTGTTGCGCTCTACTTCGCCAACGACTTCATGGGCGCGGCACGACCGGACGGAGAAGCGCCGATCTCCGGGACGTATTTCCCGTTCGCGGTGTTTCTGCCGTTTGGCGCGGCGATCGGCGGGCCGGCGGCATGGGTCGTGAACCGAAGAGGGTTGTGTCGGCTCGGTGAGATCGTCGCGGGGATTGGCGCGCCGGCGGCGCTGGCGGCGACGGCGTTTGCGCTCTGGCTCTCGTACTCGCGCGGGGCAATGGTGGCACTGGCAATAGTCGCCGTCCTCGCTATGTGGCTTTCGAGCGGCAAGCGACTCTCCGTCGGAGCGTCGCGCGCGGTCGCGATCGCGCTCATCGGACTGCACCTCCTGGCGGTGCCGGCGACGGTGGCCCAACAGGACGTCGAGGGATACAAGCTGCCAGAAATGCTGCCCAGCCGGTTTGACTATTCCTACGTCCAGTTCCTGAAGAACCAGGAGAACCTTGGCACCCTCGACATCGAAGGCAAGGAACGGAGCCTGGCCGACCTCGGGAAGCTGGAGTCGTTCCAGGCGCGCGTCACGTACTGGCAGGTGGGACTACGGATGTTCTTCGCGCACCCGTGGACCGGCGTGGGGCTGGGCAATTTCAAGCAGGGGTACTTGCGGCACCAGTTCCTCGGCGCGGGTGACGTCGAGACCGCACACAACGACTTCCTGCAGTATTTCTGCGAGACCGGCATTGTCGGCGGCGGATTGTTCCTCGCGTTCTGGGTGTACTTCGGCGTGTGGGGCGCGCGACGGGTGCTCGCGGAGGAGGACGCGGCCGCAAAGCGGTGGTTGGTGTGCATTTACGCGGGAACGCTCGCGTTCGCGATCCACTCGCTCGTCGATTTCAATTACCAGAACCCAAGCATCGCGCAACTCGCGTTCATTTTCGCCGGGTTGTTCTATGCGCGAACAGGACTAGCCGCCGCGGACGAACCCAACCGCGAAATCACGAAGCCTCTGGCCATCCGCGCGATCGCAATCGGGATGACGCTGCTCACGGTGGTGCTCACGGCGTCCGTAGCACGTGTGTACTTCTTCGACCTGGGCCTGACGGAAGGCTCGATGGGCTGGCGGATGTACTACGTCGGCGATCGCAAGGCGATCGGGAACCGGCGGGAGGTGGCGCGAAAGATCTTCAAGGAGCTTGGACCCGGAAAGCCCGCGGACGCTCCGCCGCCATATTTGTCCGTCCAGGCGGCACGCATGGTCATCCCCGACATGGCCGAACTCGAGACGATTGGCACGTATTGGGTCCGCCTGCCCGAGGACGCCGGCAAAATGCGGCGGCTCAGCCCGAACGAACCGGTCACGGGCACCACGTTTCTGATGATCAACGATCCGAAGCGTGCATTTACACTCGCCGCGGAGCATTCCGAACGGCACATCAAGGTGATCGAAGGCTGGGACAGCATGTACCCGCACGATCCCGAGCTGGCGACCGAAATTTTCACGTGGTACGACCTGCTGTTCGCGCATGCGACGGATCCGGCCGCGAAGAAGCGTTACGCGGTCGAGGCGGAACAATGGGCGAAGGCGGCGACCGACCGCAGCCCTGAAGTCGCGTGGTTCTGGCTGAACTATGCGCAGGCGCTCTGGCTGCGCGCGGCTGTCGAGACGAGCGAGGCGCAGCGGCTCGCGTACTACTTCACGGGCCTGGATTACTATCGCCGCGCGCACGAGTTGTTTCCCGCCGGGGGACTGGTGGCCTTCCGGTACGCGGAGGCGCTCCAGAAACTGGGCACGGCCCTGGCGGGTGCGGGACGAAAGGCGGACGGCGACCGGCTGCTCGTCGAGTCGGACGCGATGTTCAAGAAGGCCCACCTGCTCGCGAACTACACAGGGCTCGTCAGGTGATTCAGCGGCGGGGGATGAGTTAATCTTGCGGCGTCGAATCCGCGAGGGGGCGCACTCCGCATGAATGTCCTGGTGATACACGGCCCGAACCTGAACCTGCTCGGGACGCGCGAACCCGAGGTGTACGGCACGCAGACGCTGACCGACATTGACGGGATGCTGGAGCGGGAGGCAAAATCGCTTGGCGTCGCGCTCAAGACGTTCCAGTCCAACAGCGAAGGTGGACTGATCGACGCGATCCACGGCGCGCGGGGCTGGGCGAACGCGATCATCATCAACCCCGGTGCGTACACGCACACCAGCGTAGCGATTCGCGACGCGCTGAGCGGGGCGGGGATCCCGGCGATCGAGACGCATCTTTCCAACGTGCACGCCCGCGAGGATTTCCGGCGGCATTCGCACATCTCCCCGGTCGTCGTGGGCCAGATCTGCGGGTTCGGCGCGGAAAGTTACCGGCTCGCGCTGCACGCGGCCGCGGGACTGGCCGCGAAGAAATGACCGGACGGCTCGCGCATCTCCGTACGCGGCTCGAGGCGGCCGGGTGCGACGGCTTCGTGAGCGCGCACCCCCCCGCGAACCAGTACCTGAGCGGGATGCTGACGAGCCTCGATCACGTCTCCAGCGTCCTGATCGTCACGGAGACGGAAGCCCGTTTCCTGTGCGACTCGCGCTATACCGAGCAGGCGCAACGCGAGGTGAAGGGGTTCGAGATCGCGCAGATTTCGGGTGATCCCTTCGCCATCGCAGGGGAAACGCTCAAGACGCTGGAGCTGACACGCGTGGCGTTCGACCCGAATGGCCACTCGGTGGCGGATCACGCCCGTCTCGCCGGGGCCTACGGCGGCGAATTGATTCCGGTGGACAACGTCGTGACAGCGCTGCGCCTCACGAAGGACGCGAGCGAGGCAAAGGCGATACAGGATGCGTCCGAACTGGCGGAGGGGGTGCTCAACGACGTCGTGCCCACGCTGAAGGCCGGCGTGCGCGAACGAGACGTCGCCGCAACGATCGAATTCGAGATGAAGAAGCGCGGCGCGACGGGACCGGCCTTCGGGACGATTGTGCTGTTCGGCGCGAACAGTTCGCTGCCGCACGGCGTGCCGGGGGACGCGGAGCTCAAGCCGGGCGACATCGTGCTGATCGACATGGGCGCGCGGCTCCGCGGGTACTGCTCGGATTTGACTCGAACCTACGTGTTTAGTAGCATTCCGGGCGAGTGGTTCGAGGAAATTTACGCCTTGAACCTTCACGCCCAGCGCAGCGCGTTGAAGGCGATCCGGCCGGGGGTGACCGGACGCGAAGTGGACGCAGTCGCGCGAGAGATCATCCGCGAAGGGGGATTCGGAGATCGGTTCGGGCACGGGCTTGGCCACGGCGTCGGGATCGAGATCCACGAGGAACCGAGGCTGAACACGCGCTCCGATTCCGTCCTGAAAGCCGGGATGGTCGTCACCGTCGAACCGGGAATTTATCTGCCGGGTCAAGGCGGGGTGCGGATCGAGGATCTCGTCCTCGTGACGGAGTCGGGCTGCGATGTATTGACAAAGACGCCAAAGGAATTACAGGTGATATGACTCAAATCTCGACGGCCGATTTCCGGAACGGCATGGTGCTGCTGATCAACGACGCGCTGCTGGAGATGGTGGAGTTCCAGCACGTGAAACCCGGCAAGGGCGGCGCGTTCGTGCGCACGAAGCTGCGCAACGTGCTGACCGGCCGCACGCTCGAGCGGACGTACCGGTCGGGTGAACGCCTCGAGGAGGTGCGGCTGATCCAGGAGCCGTACCAGTACCTTTACAACGACGGCGACTTCTACCACTTCATGCATCCGAAGACCTATGACCAGATCGCGGTGACGCCGGAGGTCGTGGGCGAGGCGAAACAATACCTGAAGGAAAACGCGGATGTTCAAATGCTGTTTCACGAGGCCCGGCCGATTCGAGTGGATCTGCCGGCGTCGGTCGTGCTGAAGATCACCTACTGCGAGCCGGGCGTCCAGGGCGACCGCGCGCAGGGTGGGACGAAACCGGCCACGGTCGAAACCGGGGCGACGGTGCAGGTGCCGCTGTTCGTGAACGACGGCGAGGTGATCCGGGTGGACACGCGCACGGGGCAATACATCGAGCGGGCAGGCTAGCCGGGCTGCTTGGCGCGCTCGAACCCTGTATGATGCGCGCCGGGGCAGGAGTCCACGGGAGGACTCGTAGTGGATCTGAACGAGTTGAAGGCGCTGATCCGGATTCTTGAAGAGTCCGGACTGAGCGAGTTGGAAATCGAGCAAGACGGGCGGCGCGTGCGGCTGCAGAAGCCGGTTGCGCATATGCCGTATGTCCCTGTATCGGCGCCGGTGATTCCTCAGGCCAATCCGGTCGCCGGCGCGGTGCCCGCGGCGTCTGCCAACGCGCCCACAACGCCCGAAGAGGCCGGCAGCGGGCTGCCGACGTTCGACGCGCCGATGGTGGGGACGTACTACTCCGCGCCCTCGCCGGACGCCGAGCCGTTCGTCAAGGTAGGCGATCGCGTCGAACAGAACCAGACGATCTGCATCGTGGAAGCGATGAAACTAATGAACGAGGTGGGGGCGAAGTTCGCTGGGGTCATCGAAGAGATACTGGTCGAGAACGCGCAACCCGTCGAGTTCGGCCAGCCGCTGTTCGCCGTCCGGCCGCTGGACTAAGGGAGGGTCCTCCGCTGGCCCCGCCTGTCCCGAAGAAGTTCCGGCGCGTGCTCATCGCCAACCGCGGTGAAATCGCCGTGCGCGTCGTACGCGCCTGCCGGGAGATGGGCATCACGTCGATCGCGGTCTATTCGCAGGCGGACCAGGAATCGATGCACGTCGGGCTCGCGGACGAGAGCATCTGCATCGGACCGCCGAACGCCGGCGAGAGCTACCTCAAGATTCCAAGCATTATCGCCGCGGCGGAAATCTGCGACGCCCAGGCGATTCATCCCGGCTACGGTTTTCTGTCCGAGAACCCCAAGTTCGCGACGATCTGCCGCGACTGCCACATCACCTTCATCGGGCCGTCGCCCGAGGCCATCGCACTCACGGGCGACAAGAGCCAGTGCCGCGACACCGTGAAGGCCGCGGGCGTACCCGTCGTGCCGGGTAGCGAAGGCCGGATCACGGACGCGAAAGAAGCGCTGGAACTCGCGCGGAAAATCGGCTTCCCGGTACTGGTCAAGGCGGCGGCGGGCGGCGGCGGCAAGGGGATGCGCATCGCGCACAACGACGTCGCGCTCAACCACGCGTTCAAAA
>CAYUZD010000130.1:0-8570 GCA_964449475.1 uncultured Nitrospirales bacterium | reverse complement strand
TGTGGGTGCATGAGTAACCGGGGCGGGACGCGCCGAACGACGCAGAATTCTATCACGCTCAAGCCCTGTCCCTCGAATTGCACACTGCACCAGTCTGCGATATCGTCTCGGTTCCCGAACCGTTGTACATGGACACCCTATGAAGCGCTGGGCACGTATTCTCGATTCCATTGCGTCGGATGCGCCCGAGCCGATCCCGTTTGTCGAGACGCTGCGCATGCCCGGACTCGTGCGGTGGGAACCGGGGCACATCTGGCAGGAGTGGGCGGTCCGCGAGGACCTGTTTCACCCGCGCGGTGCACTGTTCGGCGGATTCCTCGCGGCGCTGGCCGACCGCGCGCTCGGCCTCGCGACGATGACCGTTCTCGAAGACGACGAAGCGTTTACGACGGCCGACCTCAACGTCTCATTCTTCCGCGCGGTGTCCGGCGGCGTGTTGTACGTCGAGGCCGAGGTGATTCACCGAGGCCGCACGCTGATTCAGACTGAGGCCACGTTTACGCGAGACGACGGCAAGCTCGCGGCGAAGGCGTCCGCGTCGCAGGCCGTGATCCCGTGGGTCGATGTCTCGACTTGAAATTCGCCGCCCCCCTTCGGTCTCATGGCCGTTCTCGGGCCGCATAGCAGCCTAACCTGGAGGTCTACCATGCGCGTCCGCTGCGATTCCAGGATCCTAGCCATTGCGATACTCGTTTGCGCTACAGCCACTGCCCAGGAGAACACCGTGTCGACCGAGCTCGGCGTCAGTGCCCATGAAGCAGGAATGTCGATGATCAAGATCATCCATGATCCTGTTACTGCCGGCAGCGTCGACGCGGCGAAGATGTACCAAGTGGCGGCAGAGGCGTTCGCCAAGGGCGTCGAAGTAGGCAACACCGATTGTGCGAACGAACTCGGCAAGCTGTATTTGCAGGGCCTCGGCGTGGCCTGGGATCCCGTGAAGGCGCAGGCGCTGTTCCAGCAATCGGCCGACGGCGGAAACATCCGAGGCATGACGAACTTGGGGATGATGTATAAGGGCTATCGCGGGATTGTTCAGGATTGGGATAAGGCGGCGGTATGGTTGACCAAAGCCGCCAATCTCGGCCAGCCAATGGCGCAGTGCGAACTCGCAGCGCAGTATGCTTATGGCTTGGGCGTCGAGCGGGACCACAAAAAAGCGTTTGAGTGGTATTCCAAGTCCGCCGAACAGGGTTTTCCTAAGGCACAACTTGAAGTCGCGTATTACTACCTGGATGACGACGGTCGTGGCGCCGTCAATAAGGATTTGAAACTCGCTACTGAGTGGTTGCAGAAAGCTGCCAAGTCGGGCGATCCCGCAGTCCAGGCCGATGTCGCCGCTTTATTTCTGAACGAAGAAGATCCGATGTATGACCCAGGCATCGCGGCGGTGATCCTGCCCGATCCGGCGAGGGCCGGGAACTGGCGTGCGCAGTATCTCCTCGGAAAGCTGTATTACGAAGGACTTGGTGTAAAGAGGGACGACGCGGTCGCCTTCAAGTTGCTCAACGCATCCGCGGGGCAAGGACTTCCAGAAGCGCTTGCGATGGTCGCCGGAATGTACCTGCGGGGTGAAGGCACGGAAAAGAATCCGCAGGCGGCCTATGTGTGCGCCGAGATGGCGGCGGACGGCGGCTGGCCTTTTGCCTTGTCCGTGCGTGAGGACGCCGTCAAACTCATGACACCCGAACAATTGGAACAAGCCAAGGCAGTCGTCGAGCAAAGCAAAGCCGCCAACGCGCAACGGCGAGCAGAACAAGAGAAACTAAATCCAAAGGCGCCGGGGACGAATTAGACGATCGACGTAACCGCCAGTTCGGCGATCGAGACGCCTTCCATCAGTCCAACGTGGAGGCGCCAAGGCCCGGTTGCCGCGCATCCGCCGCAGGCGCGCGCGAAGCGACGCGTTTCGCGAGGCCATTGAAATAACGCCGGCCGGGCATCTCGACCAGGCGCGAGGCGGCCGCCGCGGTGAGCACGACTGCAACTAGGTACAGTACGGCGACGCCGTCCATCGCGGCCTTGTTCCAGAAGTAGAACAGTTCGACAGGAAGCGGGTCGGCGGGTTCCCGGTGCGGGATGCGCAACGAGGTATTCAATACCCGCTCGACGACGAGCAGGCCCCGTGATGCGATCATGAGCAAGAGCGCGTGGACCATGTATATGGAGTAGGACCACTCGCCAAGTTTCTGAAACGGTTTCCTCTGGAGCATCGTGGACACGCGGCCGCCCTCGCATGCGAACACGAACACCGTCGCGGCGAAGACAAAATCGGCCGCCATCGAAACCGGACCCGCGGCAGAGCTCACGAAAATCACGACGGCGAGCACCGCGGCAACTTCGATCGCGGTTCGCATCGACCGCGGCGCCCATTCGGGGCCGACGAATCGGTACGCCTGGTAGGTGAGACTCCCGAGAAAGAATCCGAGTACTGCGCGGAAGAATCCGAATTGGTAGGTCGTGTTCAGGTTGCCGACGCGGTCCGCGATGATCCAGAAGCACGCGACCGCCCCGGCGGCGAGTACGACATTGAGGACCGATCGGCGGAGCGAGCACAGGGCCGCGAAGAGCAGGTACGTGTAGAACTCGGTGCTGATGCTCCAGCTGGGCGTGTTCCACGTGAGCTTGTCGTGGATGCCGAGCGAATGGACGAGCACGATATTGGTCGCGAGGCTGGGGATGGAGTAATTCTCGCCCGGGTCGAAGGCGGGAACGCCGTCCGTCAACCCGCCGTACCGCATTAGCCCCCACTTGACGATCTCGAACAACAAGAACGCGGCGAGCGTGGCGGCATGCAACGGCCACAACCGGCCGAAGCGGCGGATCGCGAACGGCAAAATTTCGGAGCGCTGCCGGAGGCGGTCGGCGTAGGCGTGCGTGATGACGAAGCCGCTGAGCACGAAGAAGAAGTCTACGAACAGCCAACTGTTCCGGACGAACCCGAGCGAATAGTAGTTTCCGAGAAACCGGAGATGAAGTAGCGCGACGAGCAATGCGGCGATGCCACGCCAGCTATCCAGGACGGCAAATCGCATCGCGTTCCCCCGGCACGATGCTACGGAGAACCGATCCGCGTTTCAACCGCTCCCGGCTGGCGCGCGCGCCGCGCACCCTGCTACCCTTTCGCGAAGCGCCTCCCAACGGTCACGACCGCGATCGGAACGTGCGACCGCATCGACTCGTCGTCACGTGACGCCACATCCGGTGGGATGGAATCCGTTGGGCCGGCGATTGGAGTCAGCGAGCCGTGGTGTTCACGTTCATCCTCGTCACGTGGGTGTTCTCTGTCTGCGTACACGAATTCGCGCACGCGGCGGTCGCCTATCTCGGTGGCGATACGACGGTGAAGTACAAGGGCTACCTGACGCTTAACCCGCTCAAGTACACCGACCCGCTGCTGAGCATTGGGCTGCCTATCGCGATTCTCCTGATCGGCGGTCTGGGCCTGCCCGGCGGCTGCGTCTACATCGAGCGGCACCTGCTGCGCAGCCGTGCGTGGGATTGCGCGGTGTCGCTCGCGGGGCCCCTCGCGAATTTCGTGCTCGCGATCGTGCTGGCCGCGCCGTTCTACCTCGGGTTCGTCGATCCTTACTCGACTGAGACGTTCTGGCAGGCCTATGCGTTCCTCGTCGTGCTCCAGGTTTGCGCCGGCGTCTTCAACCTGATTCCGATCCCCGGGTTCGACGGGTTCCAAGCGTTGCTCGCGTGGTTCGACTACGAACTACAGGCCCGCATGCGCGCGCTGAGCGGCTACGGCCTGCTCATCGTGTTCATTGTGTTCTGGAACATCGAGCCGATCAACACCGGGTTCTGGATTTTCGTCTTCCGCATTGGGTCGTTCCTCGGCGTTCCGCCGGACATGGCCATCGCCGGACTCGAGGAATTCATGATTCTTTAGTCTAGTGTGGCAGGGTCGATCGGGAATCGACCTGGCCCCGTACCCGTCCGATTTGGACGGCCCCCCGCGCCACCGGCTACACTATCCGTTTAACGCGGCGGCGGACCGCGTCACCCTTTGGCGGAGTAGGAGATTCGCATGCGTTTCGCCCTGATGCTCTTAGCCGTCATCCCCGCCATCGCTGTCCCCGCGCACGCCCAATCGCCGATCGTCATCGCGCACCGCGGCGCGAGCGGATATCTGCCGGAACACACGCTCGAGGCCTATGCGATGGCGTACGCGATGGGCGCGGACTACATCGAGCCGGACCTCGTGATGACGAAGGACAAGCGGCTCATCTGCCTGCACGACATCCACCTCGACGAGACGACCGACGTCGAGACGAAGTTTCCCGACCGCGCGCGGGTGGACGACCACTGGTACGCGGCCGACTTCACGCTCGCAGAGTTGAAGCAGCTCTCGGCGCAAGAACGGCTGAAAAACCGGTTCCCGCAGGAGTCGAGCGGCTTTCAGATTCCGACCTTCGAGGAAATGATCGAACTGGTCCAAGGGCTGAACGCGCAGACCGGCAAATCCGTGGGCATTTATCCCGAACTGAAACAACCCTCGTGGCATCTCTCGCAGGGGTTGCCCATCGAGCAAGCGGCGCTGGACATGCTCGCGAAGTACGGCTACACCGGGCCCGACTCGCCGGTTTACGTTCAATGCTTCGAGCCGCAGCCGCTGATGAAGATCCGGAACGAACTCGGCTCGACGCTCAAGCTCGTCCTGCTCGTCGCGGGCGGCCGCGGTTCGGACGCCGTACTGTCGGAGGAGGGCCTCGCGGGCGTCGCGAAATACGCGAACGGGATCGGGCCCGACCGGCGCCTGATCGAGACGAACCCGCAGATCGTGCAGTGGGCTCACGCGAACAAACTTGCGGTGCACCCCTACACGTTCCGCACGGACGACTATAACGACGGGAAGTACGACAGTTACGAGGCCGAGCTGCGGCAGTTCTTGGTCGCTTACAAGATAGACGGATTTTTCACCGATCAACCCGATCGCGGTGTCGCCGTCGCGCACAGTGTCCCGGCTGCGAGTACATCGCGCGCGAAGAAGAAAAACTAGGGAGCACACCATGGCCGATTCGCCCGTACTCACCGAAATCGCCGGCGGCGTGATGACGATTACGCTGCACCGACCCGAAAAAATGAACGCGATCACCCGCGCGATGCTGGACGACCTCGCCGCGGCGCTGCGCAAGGCGGACAAGAATGACGGCGTCGGCGTGGTCGTGCTGACCGGCGCGGGCCGGGCGTTTTCCGCGGGCGTGGATCTCAAGGAGCTCGGAGGACGCAAGCTGGAAAACGGCGGCGTGGGCGGATCGCTCGACGAGCCCGCGCGCAAGGTCATCAACGCCATCCTCAAGCTCCCCAAACCCGTCATCGCGCGCATCAACGGCCACTGTTACACGGGCGCGCTCGAAATCGCGCTCGCGTGCGACCTGATTGTCTGCGCCGACGAGGCCAAACTCGGCGACACCCACACGAAATGGGGACTTCGGCCCAGTTGGGGCATGAGCGCGCGCCTGCCGAGCGCCGTCGGACGCCGCCGCGCGAAGGAACTGTCGTTCACCGCGCGCGCGATCACCGGATCGGAGGCCGCGGCATGGGGGCTCGCGAACCGATCCGTGCCGCTCGATACGCTCGACGCCACCGTCAAGGAATTTACCGACACCATCCTCGCGAACAGCCGCGACGCGATCGCCGCGTACAAGGCGTTGTACAACAAGGGCGGCAGCCGCAGCGAAAAGAAGGCGCTTGAGTTCGAGGAAGAGACGCCGTTTGCGATCAGCGACACCAACGAACGCCTGGCGCAATTCCGGAAGTAGCCGCGAGGAGAATCCGCAATGAGCATCGTCTACCAGCACCGTGGCGCGGGGTACCTGATCGAGGAGACGGACCCCGACGACGTCCTGACGCCGGAGGACATGGACGACGAATCGCGCATGATGATGCAGACGATTCGCGACTTCGCCGACAAGGACGTCGCGCCGCTGGCCGCGAAAGTGGACGCGCGCGACGAGGCCACCATCCGCCAATTGTTCAAGAAGGCGGCGGACCTGGGCATCTACATGGCCGAGGCGCCCGAAGAATACGGCGGGCTGGGGTTGAACGTGCTCGCGATTGCCGGCATGATGGAGTCGCGGTCCTACCTGGGCGGCCTCGCCTCGACCGTGTTCGCGCACCAGGGCATCGGCTCGCTCCCGCTCATCAACTTCGGCACGCAGCAGCAGGTGGACAAGTACCTCGAACGCTTGATGCACGGCGACATGATGGCGGCGTTCGCGCTTACCGAGCCGAGCTCCGGCTCCGACGCGATGAACATCCGCACGACGGCTTCGCTCAGCGCCGACGGCACGCACTACGTCGTCAATGGATCCAAGCAATGGATCACGAATTCCGGCTGGGCGGATCTGTTCATCCTGTTCGCGAAGATCGACGGCACGCAGTTCACGGCGTTTTTGATGGAGCGGAACTCGTCCGGCCTGACCGTGATGCCGAACGAGAAACTGCTCGGGCTTCACGGCTCGTCCGTCTGCGGCATGGTGCTCGACAACGTCCGGATTCCGGTCGACAACGTTCTCGGCGAAATCGGCAAGGGCCACAAGGTCGCCATGTGCACACTGAATCTCGGACGGCTCAAGATGGCGACGAACTGCGTCGGCGGCGGCAAGAAGGCGCTCGGAGTCGCGTCGAACTACGCGCAGGAGCGGCTGCAATTCGGCGTGCCGCTCGCCGACTTCGGCCTCATCCAGTACAAGCTCGCGGAGATGACGGCGCGGCTCTACGCGACGCAGTCCATGGCGTACCGCACGGCGGGGCTCGTGTACAAGACGCTCGAGGCGATGGACGAGGCCGCGCGGAAGTCGATTGATGCGCGCCTGGAAGTCCTCGGCGAATTCTCGATCGAATGCGCGCTGTCGAAGGTCCACGGCGCGGAAATGGTGAACAAGCTGGTCGACGATACGCTGCAAATCCACGGCGGCTACGGCTACAGCGAGGAGTACGCACCCGCGCGCATGTACCGCGACTGGCGCATCACGCGCATCTACGAGGGCACCAGCGAGATTTGCCGGCTGAGTTCGATGAAGGCGATGCTGCGCAAGGCGGCCAGCGGCGTGATGCCGCTGCGCGACGCGATCCGCGCGCTCGAACCTTCCCGGCGTGAAGACAGCAGCGTCGGCCGCGACGGCAGCCTGGACGCGATGCGCGACCAGGTCGAAGACCTGAAGCGCATCTTCCGCTACCTCTGCGGACAGGTGCTGGATACTGTCGGCTACGAACCGTTGCTCGACAATGCGAACCAGCAGTATCTCGGCAGCCTAGCGGACATCGCCATCGAAATCCTCGCGATCGAAAGCACCGTGCTTCGCGTCATCAAGCTGCAACGGCGCCACGGCGAAGAAGCGACCAGGCTACCCGAATCGCTCGCTCGGCTCTACTTCGAGTACGCGGCGGACCGCGTCCGCCAGGAAGCGACGGAGATCGCGGCGAACCTGTGGAGCGGCGACGCCTTGCGCAAGCAGCTGGGCATCCTTCGCGCGTGGCTGCCGCTCGCGTCGAAACGGCTCGACCTCCGCAAGTACGTCGCGGAGGCCGTCATCGAATCCAAGGGTGCGTTGCCGGACTACCGGAACTAGGCTCTAGGTGGCAGGGTCAAACGGTTCCAGCTTAACCCTGTAGGCCACTCTAGTACTGCTCGTGGTAACTCGGATACCGGCCCTCGAAATACGGGTCCGCGTCCTGGCCCCACAGCACCCAGAACGTGTACACGCAGAGCGCCGTGCCGAGCGGGAAGCTGAAGAAACTTAACGCGCCCACAATCATCGCGAGCACGCGCGCCCAGCCCTTGCCTTCGAGCAGGCCCTTGCCGGTGAGAAAGCTGGGTAGCGATAGCACGAAGAGACAGATCAATATCGTAACGCCGATGATCGGCGCGATGATCGTCTCAACGAGGTCGCCGGAGAATAGTCCGCCCAGCGTCGACGCGATCAGCCCGATGATCGCTCCGACGAGCATCAGGGACCCGTTTGCGACGTACAACCAGCCCAACAGTCTGATGTGTTGACCCGTATCCATGTCGTCTACTCCTCCATACCCATGCACTCACGGGCAACGCAACGCGCGTACCATCCACGGGGTGGGCCATAACTTATTGGATATCAATACTTTACGCGCATCCAATAAGCACCGACAATTGCAGATTCGTAGGCTGATTTCACCGATACTCGGCAGGATTCGCCAGCATTCCTTGCGAATAATCCGGTACCTGCGGCTTGTTCACAACGGCGCCATCAGGCATCGTGTATCCCTTAGACAAGCGGAAGTAACGGGAGGATTCAATATGCAAGCGAAGCGGAAGTGGGCAGTGGGCGTGGCGTTGTTGGCATTGACCTTGAGCTTGGGGGCGGTGGCCGAGCGGCCCGACGCGGCTCAGAAGAGCCCCTGGCAACACGTCGAACAGCAGGTGGGCGGCAGCTTCATCGCGATGGAATATAGCCGGCCGGGCGTGCGTGGACGGCAGGTGTACGGGACCGACCTTGTGCCCTACGACGGGCGTATCTGGCGCGCGGGCGCGAACGAGCGCACCTCAATCACGTTCGAGAGCGACGTCACGGTGAACGGCC
>CAYUZD010000129.1:0-8584 GCA_964449475.1 uncultured Nitrospirales bacterium | reverse complement strand
TCGCGTTCTTCGTCCGTCTTGGCGAGTTGCAGCTCGCTGATCAGTTTCGCGAGTTCTTCGTTGATGTGTTGCTGCCGCTGCGCGAGTTCCTTGATCTTGTTCAAGGTCTCGTCGTTCGCCTGTTGTTGTTCCCGCGTCAGGCTTTCCTGTTCGTAGAAGTTCCGGTTCCGCGCCATCTCCAGGTCGCTGATGTCCGGACGCTCCGACGCGCCGCCGCCCCCGCCGCCCCCGCCCTGCTGTTGCTGCACCTCCGCGTCCCGCGGCTTCATCCGAGCGAACAGCCGCAGCGCGTTCTGCTGCTGCACCGTCGCGTCGGACAGCGCCGTTTTGTAGTCCTCGAGCGTCGCGCGGCGCAGCGCGTCCGACGATCCCTGCATCGCCTCGCGCAGTTTCAGTTCGTCCGGATCGGGCGCATCGAGCGGGCCGCCCGCCGAGGACACCGCCTCGATGAGTTGGTCCTGCGTCTGCGCGATCGTGTCGCGTTTCTCGCGGAACTCGACGTCGTCCATGTACGTGGCTTCGCGCCTCAGGTTCCACGTCGCGATTAGCACCTGCTTCTGGATCTGATCCGGTTCCTGGTCGCCGCCCGCGCCGCCCATCCCGCCCATGCCGCCCGCGCTCACCGCCTCGCGGTATTCGCGCTTGAACGGCTTGATTTCGAGGAAGTACGGGTCGCCCAGCGACTCGTAGTCGCCCCGGTCTGGCTTGGCGTCCCTGGCCCACACCGACCAGGTGATGAAGTCGCCCACCTCGACGCCGATGTCTTCCAGCCGCAGTTCGTGGTGGCCGTCCGCGCCGGTCGCGACCGACCCGCCCTCGTTCAGCACGATCCGCACCGGCTCGCGCCCCGCGATCTCGTACTGGACACCGAACGAGTCGAACCCGAAGTCGTCCGTCACCTGGAAGTCGAACGGCACTTCCTCGAGCGGGTTTACCTCATTGTCCCCGCGCGGAAACGAAATCTTGATCTCCGGCGCCTTGTCGCGCTGCATTGCGATCGTGTATCGCGCCGGGAACTCGTTCTTCTCGCCGGCCTCGTCCGCGATTTCGATCTGGTACGCGTCGTCCTGCGTCACCGCGATTGGCGCGCGCCAACGCGTCCCGTCCAGCCGCGCGAGCGGCACGCGCACCCCGCTCTCGAGCACCAGCTCCGCCGTCGCAATCGGCTTGTTCGTGTACACCTCGACGTCGACGCTCGTGCCTTCGACGGCCGTGATGTTGCCGCTGTTGGGCACTTCGCGCGCCGGCTGTTTGAGGTACTCCGGATAGTGATACGTCAGGTTGATACTGTCCACCGCCGGCGGCAACCACGCTGTGATGCGGAACGTCTCGGACTGTTTCCAGCCGTACCGCACCTGGTAGTCGATGTCCGCGCGGACGTCGGCAAACTGGTGGTAGTACACCCGCTCCGTGCCGCTCGGGCTGGCCGGCGCCTCCTCCCACGTCCCGCCCGGCGTCCGCCACTGCACCACGACCTCCCGGTCGGTCTCCGTCGTCCGCACCCAAATCATCTGATTGTCGCCCACGCGCACGCGCACGTTCCCCGGTTCGACCGTGAACGGCAGCGCCGAGACGTGGACGCGGCCCGACGGCAACACGAACGACAGCGCCGGCAGCCACACGTTCGCCGCGAGATACAGCAGAATGACGGACGAAACGGCCATCGCCGCCGCCGAATACCCCAGGCTCCGCGCCGGGCGCGGGTCCACCAGGTCCGCGAGCGACGTCGATCGGACGCGCTCAAGCGATTCCTCGAAAAACTTTTCCGTCAGCCAGCTCGATACGCCTTCTTTCTCGTGCAGCGACAAGTCCACCGCGCTCGTCAGCCGGTTCTCGAGTTCGGGATGCTTCTCGTCGATGAACAGCGCGACCTGTTCGACGGTGACCGGGTTCCGCATCACGCCCCACGCCGTCACGCCCGCCGCCGCGATCAGTGAAACGACATACGCGGCCCCCAGCGCGAGCGCGGCCGCGCCCAGCGATCCCGCGAGCCACATGAGCGCCGTGAACATCCCCGTCAGCGCGAAGGCGACCCAGCCGTACCGCTTCGCCGCGCCGAGCCAGCGGCGGCGCCGCACCTGCTGCGCGACGTCCTCGATGCACCACCGCACCTCGGGATGAATCGAACTCCACGAACCGCTCATAGACCGCCGCTCCCTGCCGCCACCGCGCTCCGCGCGCTCAGACGGCTCATGTACCAGCACTCAACGAGCACCAGCAGGCATACCGCAATCAATGCCCACCGGCCGTATTCTTCGTCTATCGTGTACCCTTTCGAATCGATGTCCGTCCCAACAATGCCGGCCCCGGCCGTATTCTCGGCCAGCACCGACGACGTCGCAACGCGCGCCAACAGCGTCTCCGCTTCCAGCCGCTCGGGGTCGCCCTCGCGCGCATCGACATTCACCGCGCGCGCCAGCGCCCACGTTTCGGACCCGGCCGGACGCGCGCGCAGAATCCCGGGCCGGTCCAGCCGGACCTCGCCCAAAGTCTCCACGGTAATTGTACGCTCTTTCGACTCGCCCGGGACCGAAATCTCGGCCTCGCCCGCCGCATTGAAATCGAACGATTCGGCCGCCAACGGCTCCCCGATCCGGTAGTCCCCCGCCCGTTCCTCCCAGCCGCTCGCGTACGCCAGCGTCTCGAACAGCAGCGGCACGAACCGCTGCGACCGCGTCAGGTTGGTCCACTCGAGCCGCGCCGCGAACGGCCACACGATCGCTCGGCCCTCGCCGACCGCCGCCTCGATCATCGCCGGCGTGCCGTCGTCGAGTCGCGCGATCACGCGCGCGGTGTCCTGCGCCTCTATCTTGAGATGGTTGTACAGCCGCACCTGGCTGAAGTCGTTGTACCGCGTGCCCTGGAACAGCGCGAAGATCGGGTGATTGAAATCGACCCAGGAAAGGGTCTCGAACTGTGTCGGGCGAACTTGCGCGTACTGCGGATCGCCAAGCGACACGCCCGCCGAGGTCAACGTTTCCCTGAACGGCCCAAGGTTCGCCGCGTCCGCGATCGTGAACAGCGCCTGGCCGCCGGACGCGAGATAGTCCTGCAGCGCCGCCGCCGAATCGGCAGTCAGCACGGCGTCCTCCGTGACGATGACGGCGTCCGGCCGCTCGACCGCGTCGCCTAACAGCGCTGCGAGGCCGTCCACCGATACCGGCCGCGCGCGCCACGGCGACTTCGCCGATTCCGGCAGCGCCTGTACCAGGAACCACGCGCCGGTCCGGCTTTCGGGTTCCGCGGACGTCGACACAATCGCGATCCGGCCCTGTCGCGGCGGGCTGTAACTGAAGTAGCGCCGGTCGTCCGCCGCCGCGCCGCCCTCGGTCACTTCCAGGTAGCCGTCGAACACCGGCGCGTGGCCCTCCGGCAACTCGAACGACACTTGCGTCGCGCTTCGCGCGTTCACACTCAGCGATTTTGTCGCGATCTCCTGGTCGCCGATGACGAGCTTCACGGCAAGATCCGCGGCGTCCACCGTGGACCAGTTACGCACCTTTCCAAGCACGCGCACGGTGCCGTCCGCCGTCGGCCGCACGTAGGTCTCCGCGATCGCGTAGTCGCGCGGCACGTCCCGGCCCACCGGTTCTATCGCCAGTTCGATCGCGGGCGCGAGTTTCCATCCCGGCTGGCCCTCCGGCAGCCCCACGCGCTGCGCGTCGGTCACCAGGTGCACAATGGATCGACGCGGCGCGGATTCGTCCTCGCCGATCAGCAACTGCTGTTGCGCCATCTCGAGCGCGGCGACATAGTCGGTCGCGCCGTAGGTCAGCGTGGCGAGGTTTATAGCGTCGCGCGCTGCATCCTTCGATCCCGCGCGACCGTCGTTCTCCGATTCGAGCGGCGCGGCCACGCGCGGCCTGTCCGCGAACACGATCACGCCGACCGGCTCGCCCAGGCCCAATCCGTCCGCCACGCGCCGCGCCGCGCGTTTCGCATCCTCGAACGCGTCCGCGCGGTCCATGCTGTACGACGCATCGAGCAACACCAAGTGCCGTTTCGGCGCCTCGTCCGCGTCCACCGCCGCCTGCGCGCGCCAGTACGGCCGCGTGAACGCCAGCGCGAGCAGCGCCAGCACGGCCATGCGCAGCAGCATCAGCAGGATATGCTCGATGCGCCGCCGTTCGATGACTTCCTTCGTGATGTCCGGGATGAACAGCACGCTGCTGAACTTGATCGGTTCGCGTTCGGGACGCCGGATCCGGTGAATTAACAACGGCCCCACCAGGAGCGCCAGACCGGCGAAGAACAGCGGTGCGAGGAAGGACAACCCCATCACCGTCCTCCCGCGCGGACCAGCGCGCGCCGGCTCGACCGCACCAGCGCGTGATTGCGCCGGTGCATGAAGAAGTGCAGCGCGCGGTCGAGCGGCTCCGCGGTCGAAAACTCCTCGATGTCGATCTCGAACGCGAGGCATTCGTGCCGGATGTGGTCAAAGTGTTTCTTGCGGTTTGCGAGGTATCCCTCGCGCACGGCCGACGGCACCGCGTATTGCTCCCGGCCGGATTCGAGGTCGATGAACGTCTGCGTCGCCTCGAACGGAAATGTCTGTTCCGCGGGATCGCTCAGTTGTAGCACCAACACGTCGTGCCGCCGCGCGCGGAGGGACCGGAGATGCTCGATCATCTGCTCCAGCGGATGCAGCAGGTCGGAGATCAGCACGATCATCCCGCGCGGCTTCAGCACGTCGCCTAGGAAATGCAACGCACCAGCCGTGTCGGTCGGGCCCTGCGGTGTGAGACCGTCCAGCTCCGCGAAAATCCGCCGCAGATGGAACCGGTTCGCGTTCGGCGGCACGTACTTCACTAGCGACTCGTGGTACGCCACCAGCCCGGCCGCGTCGCGCTGGTTGTGCAGCAACAGCGTCATACACGCCGCCAGCATCCGGCCGTAGTCGAACTTCGTCACGCCGCCGCTCGTGTAGTCCATCGACGCGCTGCAATCGAGCAGGATCGTGCACCGCATCGTCGTCTCTTCTTCGTACTGCTTGACGTGCAGGCGGTCCGTCCGGCCGTACAGCTTCCAGTCCACGAACCGCGGGTCGTCCCCCTGCGCGTACGGCCGGTATTGCGCGAACTCGATCGACGCCCCCGTGTGCGGGCTGCGGTGCATGCCCGACGACATCCCTTCCACCACCGTGCGCGCGAGCAGTTGCAGATCGCCGATCTGCGCCAGTTGCGCCGGGTCGATGAAGTTGGGCGTGCCGCTAAACATGTCGCGTTAAGTCCGTCACCCGTCAGGACAGTCCCGAATGGATTTCGGGCACGGCCTCGATCAGTTTCTTGATGATGTCCTCGACCGTCACGTGGTCGGCCTCAGCCCGGAAATTCGTCAGGATGCGGTGCCGCAGCACGGGTGCCGCGATCGCGCGGATGTCGCCCGTGGACACGTGGTACCGGCCCTGAAGCAGCGCCCGCGCCTTCGCCCCCAGCAAGAGGTTTTGCGATGCACGCGTCCCCGCGCCCCAGCTCACCCACTTCTTGATGAAGTCCGGCGCGGTCGCGCTCGCCGGCCGGCTCGCGTGCGCCAGGCGCACCGCGTAGTGCGCCACGGGATCGGCCACCGGCACCAGCCGCACCAGCCGCTGGAAATCGAGCATGTCGGCGCCCGTGAACGCGCGCTCGACCTGCTGCGACGCCGCCGACGTCGTGCGCGTCGCCACCTTGAGTTCATCGTTCTCGTCCAGGTAATCGATCAGCACATTGAACATGAACCGGTCGAGCTGCGCCTCCGGCAACGGATACGTGCCCTCCAGTTCGATCGGGTTCTGCGTCGCGAGCACAAAGAACGGTTTCGCCAGCGGCCGCAATTCGCCGCCCACCGTCACCTGCCGCTCCTCCATCGCCTCGAGCAACGCCGCCTGTGTCTTCGGCGGCGTGCGGTTGATCTCGTCCGCGAGCAGGATGTTGGTGAAAACCGGCCCCTTGATGAACCGCAGTTCGCGGTGGCCCGCGCGGTCTTCGTCGATGATTTCGGTGCCCGTGATGTCCGACGGCATCAGGTCGGGCGTGAACTGAATGCGTTTGAATTCGAGATCCAGAATCTGCGCGATCGTCCGGATCAGCAGCGTCTTCGCGAGGCCCGGCGCGCCCGTGATCAGGCAGTGTCCGCCCGAGAACAGCACGATCAGCAACTCGTCCACTACTTCGCGCTGGCCGATGATCACCTTGCCGATCTGCCCCAGCATCCGTTCCCGGCCCGCCATCAGTTTCCCGCGCGCCTCCTCCTCGAAGGTGCGCGTCCCGCCGCCGTTCACCTGCGCCCCCGCGCCCTGTCCGTCCGGTCCGATCTGATTCTCCACGCTCGCCTCGCTTCCCTGGTTGCGCGGGGCGCGCCCCGCCGGCCTCGTCTCAGTGCGTCAACGCGTACACCACGATATTGATCCCCATCGGATACGCCTTCCGCGCGGAGATCTCGTTGAAGTACATCTCGTTCTCGCCTTCCCGCTCCCACCCGTCGCCGAGGTCCGTGTTGTGGCAGATCACGGCCATCAACCGGCCCCGCTTGTCGAACACGCCGCGGTACTTGGGCACCGCCGACTCCCGCCCGCGTTCGCTCGTCTGTTTGCCCGATTGCATCCAGAACCACGCGGACGGCACCTGTGGTTTTTCTGTCAGCTCGAACACGCAACTGAAGATCGGGTGCGTCAGCGGCAGCTCGACCATCGGGTACTCGATCGGGCCCAGCACGCGCGAGAACTCGACTTCCCAGTTCGCCCACTCGTCCTCGCCCCAGAAATCGTCCACCATCAGGAACCCGCCGCGCAGCAGATACTCGCGCAGCGCCGCCGCTTCCTCGTCCGTGAACACGAGCGCGCCCGGCTCAATCAGATACACGAACGGGTAGTTGTACAGTTCCGGGTCCGTCAACGTCACGACCGCGTGCTGAAACTCGCCTTCGGGCGTTCGCGCGACGTTGATCGTCGTCAGTTCCGATAGGCGCCATGAAAAGTGCACGTCGCTCTCCGGGTAATCGATCGTCCAGCGGCCCCGCCGGTTGTAACTCGGGTGTTCGCCGTAACTCGTGTACTTGATCCGGCAGAACGTGAACGTGTCGGACGGAAACACCGTGCGTTCTGGCAACTCGATCCCGCCGTACTCGTATCCGGACCAGCCGAACGACCGCGTGCGTTCCGCCGCCTGTGCGTGGCCCGCGCCGCCCGCGAGCGCCGCGATCAGCGCGATCGGCCACGCGCGCACCGGCCAGTTCTGTCGCCCGCGGCGCGTCATCACTGGACCGTCGCCCCCGTTTCCGCGGGTGCGGACGCCGGTGGCGCCGCGTTGCCCTCGACAATCTTGAGCAGCAACTGTTGCGCGTCCCAGAAATGCGGCATCTGTTCCAGCAGCGCCACCACTTCGCGCTTCGCCGGGTCCGGTTGGCCCGTGTCGAGCAACAACCCCGCCCGTTGCAGCCGGTAGTTGGACGCTTTGCCCGGGTCGAGATGCGTCAGCACGGCAAACGTATCGATCGCGTCGGTGCCGCGCCCGCTCTCGATCAGCGCCTCCGCGTACAGCCGGTGCGTGGACGCGTCGTAGGGGTCAATCCCCAGCGCCCAGTCCGCCGCGACGATCGCCTGGTCCCACGCGCCGTCTTCGCGATACAGTTCCGCGAGCTGTTTCGTCGCCTCAAGTTCCTGCGGCGACAACATGCGCACGCGTTCCAAGGTCGCGATCCAGTCCGCCCGCTGGCCCCGCGCCTGGTACAGCCGCGCGAGCTGTCGCAGCGGCGCATCCCCTGCGGCATAGTCCGGGAACAAGTCGTGCGCCGCGCGCCAGGCCGCCTCCGCCGCCGCGTAGTCGCCCCGCTGCATCGCTTCCGCGCCCTTCGCGAGCGCGTCCGTGAACGGCGAGGACGGCGTCGCCATGCGCCCCGCGCCGGGCGCCAATCGCTGCGCGAGTTGCGACGCCGGATCGGCCTCTGACTCGATCGGCGGCAGGTTCTTGAATGCGTCGAACCGTTTCTCGAGATGCGCGCGGAACGCCGCATCGAGCGGATCGAACTCGGTCTTCGCGGCGGCGACCAGCGCCTGCTCGGCCCGCGCACCGTCCGCGATGGCCTGCAGCGCGTCCACGATCGCCTGGAACCCGTATTCGCGCGTGTAGAACGTCACGAATTCGCCGGCCATGAAGTACCCGTACATGAGATGCATGGCCGATTTCGGGTTCGTGAAGAACCCGTCGATGTTGCGCAGGCCCGGGATGCCCTCCTCGGCCAGGATTGCGCGGTAATCCGGATCGAGCCGGTTGTGCCACGCCGGCGACCGCTCCTGTTCTTCGTACACCGAGATGCCTTCAGACAACCACCGCGGCATCCGGTTCTTCGTCTTCTGCAGCGAGATCACGTGCGCGAACTCGTGCCACAACACCGACCGCCAGTTGGACGATCCCGTCGGGCGCACGCTCGGCGCGTCCATCGTCACCAGTTGCCCGAAACAGATCCCCAGGTGGCCCGCGTTGCCGGGCAAACCCACCGAACGCACCATGAAGTCGTCGTGGTTGTCGAACATCTCGATCAGGATTGGCTTCTCGAGCTCGACCTGGTACTTCTTCTCCATGAGCGCAATCTCTTCTTCGAGCAGCGC
>CAYUZD010000128.1:0-8703 GCA_964449475.1 uncultured Nitrospirales bacterium | reverse complement strand
ATTGTCGGGTTCTTGGGTCCGAACGGCGCGGGGAAGACGACGACGCTGCGGATCTTGACGGGGTACATGCCGGCATCGGAGGGGACGGCGATTGTCGCGGGGCATGATGTGCATCGGGAGCCGCTAGAGGTAAAGCGGCGGGTGGGGTATCTGCCGGAGAGCGTGCCGCTGTACACGGAGATGCTGGTGCAGAGCTATCTCGCGTATGTGGCGGAGGTGAAGGGCATGGCATCGCGGGAGCGGGCGGCGGAAGTCGAGCGGGTGATGGAGCGGTGCGGGCTGGACGCGATGGCGAAGCGCGTGATCCGGCATCTGTCGAAGGGGTACCGGCAGCGGGTGGGGCTGGCGCAGGCGTTGATTGGGAACCCTCCCGTGCTGATTCTGGATGAGCCGACGGTGGGGCTGGACCCGAAGCAGATTGTGAGCATCCGCGAGACGATCCGGGAGCTCGCGCACGAGCATACGGTGTTGTTGAGCACGCATATTTTGCCGGAGGTGTCGATGTTGTGCCGGCGCGTGGTGATCTTGAATCGCGGGCGGATCGCGGCGGAGCAGGATTTGTCATCATTGCCTGCGGGGCGGTCGCTCGAGGACATTTTCCTGGCGGCGATTTCGGCGGAAGAGGTTGCGGTTTGAGTAGGCCGGGCGTGGTGGATCAGCCGTCCCTAACGGGACTATTCGGATGCCCGGGTGACCGACCCGGCGCTGAAGCGCCGGGCTACTATCGGTTGCCCCTCCGGGGCATGCACAAACCGCTTCCTCGCGGCGGATCGAATCTCGGCCGAGTACAGGTCGATTTATGAGGCCGGCGTGGGCGGTGTGCAAGCGGGAGCTGCGCGCGTTTTTCACTACGCCGATCGGGTACATCGTGCTGGGGGCGTATGCGCTGATTTCGGGGCTGGGGTTCGCGGCGTCGTTCCTGTTCTATGCGCAGATGACGCAGTCGCCGTCCAATTACGGGTACGCGGCCGTGCCGAATTTCGAGGAGAGCTTTCTCAGCCCGTTCCTGGCGTACTGCGGGTTGTTGTTCATTTTCATCGGGCCGCTGCTGACGATGCGGCTGTTCGCGGAGGAGCGCAACCAGGGGACGATTGAGCTGTTGTTCACGCACCCGTTGCGCGACCGGGACATCATCGGCGGGAAATTCCTCGCGGGGCTGGTGTTAGTCAGCGCGATGGTGGCGAACCTGTTCGTGTACGTGTTGCTGATTTACCGGTACACGGACGTCGAGGTGTCGGTGCTGGCGCTGGGGCTGGCGTCGGTGGTGCTGATGGGCGGGGCGTTCCTGAGCGTGGGGCTGTTCCTGTCGGCGCTGTGCAACAACCAGATCACGGCGGCGACGCTGACCTTCGCGGCGTTTTTTCTGATGTTCATCCTGGGGTACTTCGGCGGCGAGATGCCGGAGGACAACCCGGCGCCGGCGCACTGGCCGGAAGAGATGCGCTCGGCGGCGGGCGGCGCATACACCGCGTTTCGTGCGGTGATGAAGCAGCTTCCGGTGGAGACGCACGCGGCGGAACTGGCGCAGGGCATTCTGAACCCCGAGGACATTGTGTATTACGTTTTATTCACCGCGTTCTTCCTGTTCCTGACGTTCCGCGTGCTCGAAGCGCGGCGTTGGAGGGCGTGAGGGATGCGCGCGGTGCGGAACGCGATCGGGATCGCGGCGCTCCTGGTGTTCGTGGTCGCGTTCAACCTCGCGATCCTGAACGCGTCGGTGCTGGCGAACTCGGCGGCATGGGCGATCGTGGCCTCGCTCGGGCTGGGCGCGCTGTGGCTCGTGTTGTGGATCGCGGGCCTGGCGTCGCGCGGGGCGGGGCGCGGCGGGCTGTCGAATTCGATCGTGGGCAGCGCATTCGTGCTGGGGATCTGCGTGGTGCTATATGCGTTCGTGGCGCGGGCGGAGTGGTCGTGGGACCTGACGCAGGAGGGCCGGCGGGACTTGGCGCCGCAGACGGTGCTGGTGCTGCAGAGCGTGACGGAGCCGGTGGACGTGGTGTGCTTTTTCGTGCGTGCGGGGGACGACCGGGTGCGGCTGGCGCAGGAGAAGACGCGGCGGTTTTTGGAGCGGTGCCAGCGGTACACGGACGGGTTGACCGTGACCTTCATCGATCCGCAGCGGCACCCGGAACAGGTGCAGCAGTACAACGTGCTGGGCGTGCAGAAGTCGGAAGTGGGATCGATCCTGCTGAAGAGCGGCGCGCGGCAACGGGAGTTGCCGCTGTCTGACGTGAACGCGCGGATCGAGGAGCGCGACTTCGTGAACGCGCTGGTGAACATCACGCAGAAGTCGTCGCCGAAGGCGTACTTCCTGATTGGGCACGGCGGCTGGGACCTGCAGAGCGAAGACCCGAAGACGGGCGGCCGGAAATTCGCGGAACTGCTGGTGCGCGAGTCGTACGAGATCGCGGTGTGGGCGGCGCAACCGGACGCGCCGGCGGTGCCGGCGGACTGCGACCTGTTGATCATCAACGGGTACACGGACGACCTGCGCGATTATGAGATCGATGCGATCGACGCGTACCTGGACGGCGGCGGCCGGTTGCTGGCGCTGGTGAACCCGCTGTATCAGCAACAGTCGCCGGTGCGGATGGTGGAGCGACTGCGGCCGTACGTGGAACAGAAGTTCGGGATCTCACTGCCGACGAATGTGCTGGTGTCGGCGGAGACGGGCGGGTACCAGATCGCGTTTCTGCCGGATTTCAGCGTGTTCAGGAACTTCGTGGAACCCGAGGGCGGGCTGGATC
This sequence comes from uncultured Nitrospirales bacterium, assembly GCA_964449475.1. GTDB lineage: Bacteria > Hydrogenedentota > Hydrogenedentia > Hydrogenedentales > VFKU01. The sequence goes on along the minus strand of CAYUZD010000128.1, from coordinate 5,956 downwards.
CGTTTCGCGGGAGTTACAACGCGCTTCATCCGATCACGCGCGGGCTGGACAAGCAGGTCGTGCTGAATTTCGTGCGATCGGTGGAATCGCTGCCGGAGTTGCCCTCCGGCGTGACGCATTCGGTGCTGCTGCGGTCCACGCCGGGGACGTGGGCGGAGACGGACATCGACGCGATCATGAACCGGCGGCCGATCCAGCGGGAGGCGACGGAATCGGGCGGGCCGAACCCGGTGGCGGTGGCGGTGACGACGCAGTCGGACGTGGACGTGGCGGACGGGAGCCGTCGGCGGGAAGGCCGGGCGGTGATCGCGGGGAACGCGTACCTGTCGAACAACGAGTTCATGGTGTACGCGGGCGTGCAGGACTTTTTGCTAAACGCGGCGGGGTGGCTGACCGAGCGCGAGGACATTGCGATCCGGGCGGCGGGCGAATTGGAGCAGCCGCTCGTGCTGACGACGCGGCAACAACGGATCGTGGCGTGGGTGGCGTCGCTGAGCGTGGTGCAGTGCATCGCGCTGGTGGGGATCGGCGTGTACCTGTGGCGGAGGCAGTACCGGTGACGACGCGGACGACGATCGCGCTGGGGGCGGTGTTCGCGGCGCTGCTGGCGCTGTTCATTTTCACCGGGCGGCGCGAGAGGGCGATCGAGCGCGCGGAGTTCGAGTCGAAGAAACTGTTCAGTTTCGCGGCGGCGGACATCCAGACGATTTCGATTCAGCAGGGGAGCGGGGAGGCGATCGAGGCCGTGCGGCGTGCCAGTGGCGGCTGGGAATTCACGGGGCAGCATCGGCCGATTCCGGCGAACGGGGCGCTGTGGGACCAGTTGGCCGAGGTGATGACGCTGGCGACGAACGAGCGTCCGATCGAGGGCGGGGAGACGGACCTGGCGTCGTTTGCGCTGGAACCGCCGCTGTTGTCGGTCGTGCTGGGGACGAAGCAGGGCGTTGCGCATCAGATCGATTTTGGCGGACTGGATCCGACGCAACGGCACCGGTACCTGCGCACGGCGGACGCTGGCGTGTTTCTGTCGAACGCGGACCTGTTTTCGATCATGAACCGGAGCCTCGCGGAACTGCGGGACCGGCGGCTGTTCCATAATTTGTCGAGCGGACTGGTGAAGTTCGAGTACCAGCGGTACATGGTCGCGGCGGAAATGCAGGAACCGGTTTCGGACGACGTGCAACAGCGGATGGCGGGGATAGACGACGCGTACGAACGGAACGACGCGGGCGAATGGCGGATGGTGCGGCCGGTGGAGGCGCGGGCGCGGCAGGAACAGTTGCAAGCACTGGAGCGCGTGCTGCCGACGCTGGGCGGGCGCGCGTTCATCGACGCGCCGGAGGATTTGTCCGACTACGGGCTCGACCAGCCGTTCGCGCGGATGACGGTGTACGGCCCGGAGGGCGAGAGCGAGACGCTATTGCTGGGCGGGATCGACGGCGCGCAGACGGCAGACGGCGAGGCGGGGCTGTATGTGAAGCACGACGACGGCACGGCCGTGATCGTGGTCGATGCGCGGCTGTTCAATCTGTTGCCGGGAGAACCGGCGGCGTTTCGCGAGCGGCGGCTGTTCACTGGCGAGGCGGCACATGTGAAGACGATTCGTTACGCGGACGCGTCGTACCGAATTGAGCTTGGACGGACGGAGGAGCGCTGGCGCCTCGTGGAGCCGGCGACGGACGAGACGGACCAGATCGCGGTGTCGATGTACATCGCGCAACTGAAAGGGATCCAGGGGCGGACGTTCCCGGAGAACGTGACGGCGGAAACGTTCGGCACGCCTCGCGTGACGCTCGAGTTCGCGTTCGACGACGGCCGCGCTGCGTCGCGCATCGAGGTTGGGGTGCCGGTGGACGGGTCCGACCCGCTGATGTTTTACGCGCGACAGGATTTCGGACCGGTGACGGTGATTTCGTTCGACGACTTTCAGGCGTTGCAGGTGACCCCGTTCGACTTTCACGAGAAGGCGCTGCTGAGTTTCGATCCGAAGACGGCGGAACGGGTGGACGCGACGATCGAGGGCGCGCGGTACGTGTTTGTGCGGACTGAGGGCCGGTGGGACGTGGTGGAGCCGCAGGGGAACCGCGTGATCGCGCAGGCGGACGTGAATCAGTTCGTGGAGGCGCTGGCGGGCCTGCACGCGCGCGGGGTTGCGGTACCCGTGCCGGCGGCGGAGATCCATGGACTGGCGACGCCGGTGCTGCGCGTAACGGTGAGGGCGGCGGGTGGCGATCTGGGACCGGTGAACGTGGGAAATCTGAAAACGGAATCGTCACGCGACCGGTTCGCGGGCGTGGCGGGACGGACACTGACGTATTTTGTGGATCAGGGGTTGATCGACTCGGCGCGGGCGTGCGCGGCGGCGGTGCGACCGAATAATTCTCAATAAACTTAGAATTAGTACTAGCACGTGAATCCCGCGGATTCGGCTGGGCGCTGGGAAACTCGTTGCAAATCCTTGGCAACCCTACGTATACTCCGTAAAGTGCACGCTTGGGTTTTGAGGTAAACGGTTCCGTGGTCTGTGACGTTCTCTGTGGGGAGAACGTCCGTTCGTTCCAAGGAAAGCGTGCGGAAATGGCGATCCTTCCGGGGAAGTGTGCCCCCGGACGGCCGGGATACCATGTACAGTTTGTAAAGAGTTTAGTGGCAGCCGTCGCTGAGGGTTCCCAGGGGCTGGGTGCGGACCGTTTGACGGTCCGACTGACGAGGCGGCGTGTTGCGACGAGGGGCCAGGCATGCTTGTTCGGCTAGCGGTACGCCAGTCGTTTCTGGCGCTGAGCGCGGCGATGGGCGTGCTGTTTCTATTGATCGTCGTGCAGATCGCGCGCCAGGCGTTTCGCGCCGAGGTGATGCCGGTGGCGGCGACGGCGCGCGGCGCTTCTGGCGCGTCCGACGTGCTGAAGCTTGCGAAGGTGGGCGCACGCGCGGACTACGACGCAATCGTTTCGCAGAAACTGTTCGGCAAGGCGGGGTCGTTCGAACCGGGGAAGAAACCGGAGGCGGCGCCGCCACCTCCGACGGAGACCACTGAGGAGACGACGCTGCCGCTGAAGTTGTTCGGCACGTCCCTTTCCGAGGGCCCGAGTCCGCGCGCAGCGGCGATCATCGACGTGCGCGAAGGCGAGAAGATGGGGACGAAGACATTTTACCTGGGCGACGAAGTGACGTCGGACGTGACGCTGAAGGAAGTGCGCGCGGCGTCGGTGATTCTGGACAACCGGCGGAACAACCGTCTCGAGCTGCTCGAGATCAACTGGGCGTACGACGGCCTCGCGGGCGCGGGCCTTCCGGCGCGCCGCGCGGGCGCGGTGCCGGCGGCGGCCGCGGCGATCAACCGTCCGAACCTGATCACGCTGAACCGGGAAGAGATCACGAAGAAGGTGGAAGAGGAATACGCGCGGGTGGCGTCGTCGCTGGCGGTGCAGGTGGTGACGGGCGACGACGGACAGGTGCAGGGCATCACGACGGACAACATCGAGCAGTACGACGTGGCGCGCGAGCTGGGGTTCCAGAATGGCGACGTACTGGTGTCGGTGAACAACGAGCCGGTGAAAAGCCGCGAAGCCGCGGTGGACATCGTGAAGCGCTACCAGAGTGCGTCCATCTTCCGCATCGGGGTCCTCCGGAACGGCCAGATGCAGTACATCACGTATCGGATCCGGTGACGGGGATGCGGATGACGTTATTGACGAGAGAGATTCTGCGCGCGGGGGCGGCGGCGATGGTCGTGCTGTCGTGCGCGCTGCCTGCGATGGCGCAACAGACGCCGGGCGACGAACCGCGGACAGACATCACGCTGGATGAACTTGGCGCGCCGGCGCGTCCGGAAGAAGAGGGGACGGTATCGGGCCTGGTGCGGATCGATTTCAAGGACGCGCCGTTGGAAGAAGTGGTTCGGGCGATCTCGCTTCAGGCGGGGATCAACGTGCTGCTGGATCCGGCGGTGACGGGCCAGAAGGTGACGCTGGTGGCGCACCACCCGGTGCCGGCGACGATGGCGATGGACATTCTGGAGGCGGTGCTCTCGGCGAACGGCCAGCAACTCACGAAGCAGCTCGACGGAAACCTGTACCGCATATCGCAGCGCGGGGCGCCCGGCGTGGGCCCGGACAAGCTGCCGATCACGCGCGGCCAGCAGTCGCCGCTCGAGGGATTTGAGCGGCTGGCGATCCACCTCGCGGAAGTGAAGTACGCGGACGCGACGAAGGTGGCGGACGTGCTGCAGAGCGTCGGATCGAACGAGGCGCTGATCACGGTGTACGCGGAGTCGAACTGGCTGATCCTGCGCGACACGGCCGAGGGCATCCGCAACATGCTGACGCTGCTGTCGTACATCGACGTGCCGGGGACGGGCACGTCGGTGGAGATCTTCACGCTGAACTGGACCCGTGCGGAGATGCTGGCGACGCAGGTGACGGACGTGTTGTTGGGCGGGGAAGGGGGCAGCGACGCGGGCCAGCCGGGCACACCGGCGATCGTGCGGCGGCAACCGCGCGTGGCGGCGGCCGCGGCGGGCGGGCAGGGCGCGGCGACCGTGGACGTGATCGGGCAAGACGAGCGGGTGCTGCGCGTGGTGCCGGACGAACGGTTGAACGCGCTGATCGTGATTGCGTCGGAAGGCATGATGACGCAGGTGCGGTTCCTGGTGGACCAGCTTGACCGCGCGCCGGACATGGACGCGGAGAACATTCATTACCGTCAACTGCTGAACGCGGACGTGGAATCGGTGGCCGAGGTGCTGGATACGCTGCTAGGGTCGGCGGCGCCGCAACAGGGCGGGGAAAGCGGCGCGGCGACGGGCGAGGTGCAGGCGTTCGAGCGGAAGGTGACGATTTCGGCGTACAAGGAGACGAACGCGCTGCTGATCCTGGCGACGCCGCAGGACTTCCGGCGGATCGACAAGATGATCTCGGAGCTGGACACGCCGCGGCGGATGGTGAGCGTGGAATCGGTGATCATGGAAGTGACGATCAACGACGACTGGGGCCTGAGCGTGGAGAGTTCGCTGATAGGGGACGACGCGTTTGCGTTGTCGAATACGGTGAACCTCGCGAACCTGCTGACGGGAGGATCCATCTCGGCATTGGGCGGGGCGGGCGCGGCGCTGGGAATCATCGACGGGACGACGGAGATCGACATAGGCGAGGGCGGATCGATCACGGTCCCGAACATCCCCGTGCTGGTGCGGGCGCTCGAGACGGTGACGGACGTGGACGTGCTGTCGAACCCGAACCTGATGATCGTGGACAACGAAGAAGCGACGATCAACGTCGGCCAGGAAATTCCGATTATTACGTCGCTGGGCGACGTGGACGACCGGACAGGTTTCAACTCGCGGAGCCAGGTGCAACGGCGCGACACGGGCGTGACGCTGACGGTGACGCCGCAGATTCGCGAGGGCGACAACGTGGCGATGTCGGTGTCGGTGGAGGTGTCGTCGCCGGTGCGGAGTTCGGTGGGGCTCGATCCGAACGAGACGGGCGTGACGGTGGCGCAATCGGTGCTGGAAACGCTGGTGGTGGTGCCGAACGGCAAGACGGGCGTGATCGGCGGGCTGATTCGCGAATCGCTGAACCGGACGACGAACCAGGTGCCGTTTCTGGGCGATGTGCCGGTGTTGGGCTTCTTGTTCCGTGGCAAGTCGAAATCGCGCGTGAAACAGAACCTGGCGATCCTGCTGACCCCGCAGATCGTGCGCGAGGTATCGGACATCGACCGGATCTCGCAGAAGCGCGTCAGCGACTTCTACGCGAGTAATGTCGATGCGGTGTTCGAGAAGGGCTTCATCAAGCGCGTGAAGGGGAAGAACCAGCAGCGCAAGGAAGGCCCGGTGAAGCGCAGGATGGACGCGGAGCGATCGGGCGAATTCTCGAAGACCGGCGGCAGCGGGAACGACTAGCCATGCCGCGCGAGGACCGCAGGCTGGGCGCCATTCTGGTGCGGCGGAAATCCG
>CAYUZD010000127.1:0-8789 GCA_964449475.1 uncultured Nitrospirales bacterium | reverse complement strand
CCTTCTGCGCCAGCAGCGCGACTACGTTGCTCAGTTCCATGTCGCGGAAGTCGATATTCACCAGTTGCCGAAGCGGGTCCTCCGCCGGGGGCATACCTGGGTTGTACAGGTTGAACGCGGGGCGCGTTCCCGTCGTCTTCGGCACGCTGTAGCGGCGCGGGCCGTGGTCCGACGCCTTGCCGTTCACCGGCGTGGCCGGACGCGCGCCCGTCGCTTCGGTAATGCTCTCGTCCGTCTGCGCCTGCGCGAGGCGAATCACGCCATTGCTCTCCGCCTCGGCGAGATCGTCCGCGCTCGACCGCAGCACCGCCATCTTCTCGGGACGCGCGATCGCTTCGACGGTCAGTTCATGGGACTCGGCACGCGCGCGCGGAGCGGGCGACACCGCGCTGTCGCCGTCGGACAGCGCCGCGAACGCGGTACGTTCGGGGGCGGTCACGGACACCACCGCCGCAGCGACCGTGTCCAACGTCGGTACCGCGATCTTCGTCGTCGCTGCCTTCTGCGGAGCCGAACGCATCGCCGCCATCGCGACGTCCATTTGTTCGAGTGTCGCCTGGGTCGAAGCCTGTGAAGGAAGCGGGGCCGCGCTACGGCACACCTGTTCGAGGCGCCGCGCGAGAACGAAATTCAGTTCCGCCTGTTGTTCAGCCTTCGCGCGAAGCGCGCGAATCGCCGCGGCGTATTGCGCCTCCTGGCTCTCGAACTCCGCAATAGAGCCGGAGGTCGCGGATTTCTCCACCTGGTCCGCGCGATGCGCCACGAGAGACTCGCCACCGGCCGCAAGCAGCGCCGTTTCGGTCTGGTGCCGTTCAAACTCGATACGCAGCGCCTTCGCGTCAAAAACGGAACTCGCCGGCGCGATTTCCATCAGTTCCGTCTGCAGCAGCTTCAATTCGGATTCGGAGAGTTGCACGCGCGCGCTGTTCAGCGCCGACGCGATCGCCTCGCGATCCGATACCAATACCGCATCGAGCCGAGCCGACGCCTCGCGCATGCGCGAAACCGCGACCGCAGCGGGGGAGGCCCCCGGCGCGTCCAGCTCGAACGTCTCCGCCGGCGCGAGCATGACCACCAGCGCGCCCTTTTCCGTCCGCGCCCGCACCTTCACGGCCGCGGGCAGGGAGATTTCAATCGCCGTCGCAAACTGCGGGTGAGTCGAGACCAGCGCCGCGGTCACCTTCCGCGCCGCCTGCTCGCTTCCCAGCGTCATCGTCTGCAACTCGGGAATCACGATCGTGTTCGCGAGCATAATCCGCAACACGCCCTTCTCGGCGTCACGCGCGATGTCGTACGCGGGCTGGCCCGACAGCGACAACCGGATCGTCGTCGCCTGCACCGCCGCATCGACGTGAATCGCCGTCAGCGCCGTCGCCCGTAACAACGCGCCGTCCAGCGCGTTCGCGGGCACTGCCGCGCTGCCGCCGCCCACTGCCGCGGTCACCGCGCGCAGCATCCCGTCCTGGTGCGCGGGCGCCGGCGCGGCGTTAAACGCGAACAGCGCGACGAGCATCGCCGTCGCAATGGATCCTCTACCCTTGAGTTCTCGCATGGATCATTGCTCCTTCAGTTCGCGCACCACGTCCTGGTCCTGGCCCGCCAGGCCCAGCACGACGTGATCCCGCTCGATGGCCTTTACGACGATCGTGTCTTCAAACTCGAACCCCACGGAGACGACTTCGTTGTCGATCACCGCGAGGGGACGGCTCGGGTCCCACATGATGCCGCTCACCGTCTTCCGGCTTGCTGCCATCAGAAGATCGTCCGCGTCCTGCGTCGCGGCCAGTTTCGCCGTCCGCGCGCGCAGCAGCACCGTATCGCCGACCAGCGGCAGCGTCGGGTCACGGTCCGTGTGTTCCTTCGCATAATCGAAGTCGACGACCTTGATCTCCTGCAAGAGTTGATCGAGGTCCACGTCCACCTTCTGGAATACCGATTCCACGCGCGCGTTCGCCGCCGGAGCGACATTCACCGCCGCGCCCGCCGCCGCCGGCAGGTTCGTCTGCACGGCCTGAATCGCCGCCGGCGACGCCCCGCCGCTGAAGATCGCCCGGCCGAGCACGACTGCGAGCACTAGGCCGAGCGCGCCCAGAACGATGATTTGCTTGTTGCCCTTTTTCTGACTCATGACGCGGTCTCCACTTTCGGATTCAGGAACCGGTACGTGTTCAGCGTGAATCGCGCTTCCGTCACGCCTTCGTCCTTCGGGCCGATGTTCAGATCGCTGATCTTCAAGTAACGCTTGAAGCGTTCCAGCCGGTTGATGAAGCTCGCGACCTGGTGGAAGCTGCCGCGCGCCACGATGCTGTATGGGATCGTCTCTTTGTGCGTGTCCTGGCTGCGCGCCAGCGGCGACAGCTCAACGTCGATTTCTTCCTCCGCCGCCATGTTCTCGAATTCCTTCAGCAGCATCGAAATCTCTCGCGTCGACGGCAGGCGCTCTTCGAAGTCCGACACCAGTTTCTCGATCTTCGCCGTTTCCTCGCGGAGCTCGCCGATCTCGCTGTTGATGCGCCGCGCCTCGGTCAGGTCTGCGAACACCTGCTGGTCATCGGCCTTGATCAGCGCGACTTCCTTGCGCTGGCCCTGGTGCACCATGAAGAAGAACGCCACCACGATCCCGGCCGTCACGCTCAGGATACCGGCGGTCGCCGCCCAGTCCTTCGGCGTTACCGTGCCCTTCAGAAAGTCCATCATGACGCGCTCTCCTCGCCGGCACCATCCCGGACGATGTACTCGAGTGTGAACTCGCGGACCCCCACTTCCTCGAACAGGGTGTCTTTAAACGTTGACTTGTCGAGCTGGAACAGCCCGGCGAATTCGTCGTCGCCCTCTGTCGCCAGCGTGAACGAGCTAATCGACGACATCCCGTCCTTGTCCGCCGTCACGTAGCCCGACAGCGTCAGGACGCGTTTATCCACTTTGATCGTCACCGTCTCGTTCTGTTTCTTCTGCGGGTTGTACTTCGTTTGCGTTTCCGAGAACGGCTTGAGCGAAACCTGGATGCCGTCGTACCACATGTTCTCGAGCGCGAGCCGGTTCAGGTTGAAAAGCTGCCGCGACCACAGGATACGGTCGCCCACGATCGCGTTGATCGTGTCCACCTGCTCCGCCAGCTTCAGTTTTTTCGCCGAGATGCTGTTGTACTCCTCGACGACCGGCTTGAGCTGCGCCAGCTCCGAGCGGTGCTGGTTCAGCGTGCGGTTGGCCGACGCGATCCCGGCGATGTTGATCACGTAGATGAACGCGATCACGGCCAGCGACAGCAGGAACGCCGATCCGCTCAGGATATACGGTAGTGGCGTGCGCTTGACTGGCCGGAACTCGTGTGGAAGTAGATTGACGGTAATCATAGGTCGGCTGCTCCTCTCGCGGCGAGGCCCACCGCAACCATGAACTGCGCCGGGTGCTCCTCGAACTCCTTGATCGACGCCTTGCGTCCCACCGTGATGCTGCCGCCCGCCGGGTTCGCAAGTTCCACGTTCTCGACACCGAGGTCATCAGAGAGCGCCTGACGGATCGGCGGCACGTGCGCGACGCCGCCGCTCAGGATGATGCGGTCCACGGGACGCTCGTAAAGCTGGTGTTCGTAGTAGTCGAACGACCGTCGCACTTCTTGCACAAGGCGCGACACCGGCATCGAAATGATTTCGTCCAGCGGCGTGGGCGTGTTGAAATCCTCCACGCGCGCCTGCTCCATCCCGCTCGAATCGCCCAGTTCTTCCTCGAGCGGATCCAGCAGCGAACTCGTCGAACTCGTCTGCGTTTTTTCAGCATGCTTTGAACGCTCCGACGCGACTTCCCGGCTCTTCGCCATCTCCGTGTCGTAGTTCATCAACATCGCTTCGGCGTGCTCGTAGTCGCACCGCCGCGCCTTCGCAATCGCCTGGATCATTTCCCGCGCGCCCCAGTTGATGTCGCGGATGAAATTCGAGACGCCGCTCTTGGCGAAGTGGATGCTCACGGTCGAGGCGCCGATGTTGATCATCGCCGCGGTCTCTTCGGGGTGTAGCAGATGGGCGCATTCCGCCGCGTCCGCAAGCGCGAGCGAGTCCACCGACAACACGCCGAGGTCGAGTTCCGCCGCCTGCGCGATCTGCAAGCGCGTGTTGATCACTTCATGCTTCGCCGCGACGAGCAGCACTTTCAGGTTCGTATCGCCGCCTTCGTCCTCTTCGTCGAGTAAGGTCCAATCGAGGAAAACTTCCGCAAGGTCGTAGGGGATGTTGTGCCGGGCCTCGGCCTCGATCGCCGCGTCCATCTCGTTCGCGGGCGTCTTCTTCAGCCGCGGATACCGGATGACCACCGTCTGCCCCGGCAGCGCGCCCACCAACATGCACTGGCTCACCGGCATGTTCGACAGCGCTTCCCGAAGTGCATCCGCCTGGGCCGAAACCGGGTCCGCACTGACACGCGCGCGATCGACGCGGGCGTATCCCATGTCTTCGATGACCAGTTTGTCACCAGAACGCGACATTTGCACCGTCTTGACGGCGTGCGTCCCGATGTCTAACCCGATGACCTTCTTTGGTTTAGTAAATCTCACGGCTCGCATGCTCCATGGGCGGTGTCGTGGTGGGAGCACAGCGAGACAGAACACTCGCGCAGAATTGCGGAGTGCAGATCCCCCTGGTCGTAAGCTCCCCCAGTTCCCCCGAACTAGCTTACGTTATTTAAATTCTATCAACGACTTGCGCACCTGTCAACATAAGACCTGAGCGCTTTCGCATTTTTGGGATCAAATTCTCCCCAGGATCCCACGCCCAAAGGCTCCGGTTTTGAACGTGTTCTAACGGAAAAACGTGCCTGAAATTCGGACTTGTCGGAGGGGTGCGGAGTAAAGAATACTTGACATCAAGATGATGCGCGGACATGGAAGTGCTAGAGATAATAAAAAAGACGGGCGGGCCGGAGCCCACCCGTAAAGACGCTCCCCGCTCATGCCGTAAGCTTGGCGACTTTAGAACCTTAACCCACTAAGTGGGTGCTCCCACGGCAGCTTTCCGACTTCCACTCGAGGTGGCCTGTCGTCTGCGGCTCGGATATCGAGCTCCCGGTCCTAAAATTAAGGTAAAAAGTTGCCTGCTCCCTCGTACACAGCAGGGGAAGACAGAGTCTTCGGCGCGAAGTGTAGCACCAGCCCCAAAGGCCGTCAAGATGCGTCTGGAGCACGATTTTTCAGTCCCCTTCCGAATCTGACACATCACTGGTATCATGCGTCCCGGCGAAGTTCCTTCGCCGCGGGGGATACGCGATGTTTATCGGAATCGGGCGAATTGCCCTTGTTTTTAGCCTTTTTTACGGATCGCTCGCCGCGGCGGGCGACCTCACCATTGAAGACGACGGGTATCAGGTGCTCGTCGCCGATCGCGGAAAGTCGTTCTTCGCATTCGTCTACACCCCTCCCGCCGCGCCGGAATCCGCCTCGGACGCGCCCTTTATCCCGTCGCACTACGTACATCCGCTCCTCGGTCTGATGGGTGAAACAATTACCGCGGACACCACCACGATCTGGCAAGGTTACCCCGGAATCCACTGGGGTTGGAGCGGGCTGGGAGTGGCCAACACGCTGATCGATATCGAGCGTCAGAACGGGGGCCGCCGCGAGTTTGAACGGTTTCTCGGCGCGTCCACAGATGGCGGCGAGGCGGTGTTCGCGCTGCAGAGCGCCTGGGTTACCGACGCCGACGGCCAAGCACGGGTGATGGAGAATCTCACCTTTACGTTGTATCCTGTCGCTGGTTCAACGCGAAAGATCGACATTACCGTTCTGATTCGGAACGTATCGGATCGGGACATCTATCTTCAAGGAGGGGGTCCGTTGACGGGACTGAGCCTCGCCCTTGATCCCGCGCGAACCGACTGGGGCTTCGCCAGTTCCGGCGGATGGGTGAGCGATTCGAAGCCCGCCTACATGTCGCCGTGGACTGTCGCGACGTATCGTGACGACCGCCGCTCGACCCGCTCGGGGATTGCCGTGTTGCAAGACAGCCGCAATCCCGGATACTCCACGCCCAATTGGCTCGTCGAGGAAGGCCCGCGGCTCACGGTCGGTGCCACCGAAGCGTTCAAGACCGAGCTGAAAACAACTGGATTCCTCGAGTTCCGCTATCGCATTATCCTGTTCCGCGCGTTGGGATCCGGGCCGGACATGACGGCCGAATACGCGGACTTTATGGGACTGGTTCCCCAGGCGAATTGAAAATAACGACCGGTAGGACAAGAAATGATTCGTTCGTCGGCGTTGTTAACAGCCAAAGAGACGCCCACGGAGGCCATCGCCGATCCGACAGGGCGGAAGGGTCTCGGCACGGCGGATATTGCCCGGGCACGATGAGCACGCACCGTATGAAATCGAAATTCTATTGGGAACAGCAGGACGAATCGTCGCGCCCGTTCGACCTGCCACGCCGGATCACCGAAGGCATCAACGCCTGCCGCAAGAACCTCGAAGGTGAGCGCGCCGCGCCAGCTTCGGTTCGCTACATCTGGATTTACCTGACCGACCAGGGCCTGCGCCGCGGCCACTATGAGACCGGCTGCGACTGCGCGCTGTCGTTGGACGACTGGCTCAACGTCATCGACGAATCCGCCGCGTTGGGCGCCGAGTGGGTGATGATGTATGTCGGCGCGTCGCTCGGCCAATGTCCGTATGTCTGGCAGATGTGCGAGTGGGCGCAGCAGACCCACGGCCTCAACGTCGGCCTGCACCTCACCTGCAATTGCCTAAGCGAGGACGACATCGAACGGCTGATGCGTCTCGACCCGGAACGAACCTACCTCGTCGCCGACGAAGCCACCATCAATGGTCTGCGCGCGCTGCAGAATCGCGGGCTCCACGTCTGTCAGTCCGACCTGCACCTGCGCGAGAAAATGTCGCGCTGCACCAAGCCTGCGGACATCGCCTGCGTCGGCCCCGACGGCCGCATGTTTAGTTGCGGGCTCGTCCTGGGCGATCGCGAGTTTGCCCTCGGCGACGCCCGCGAACACCGTCTCGACGCCGTCATGACCGACGCCACCCTCCCGCACACCATCGAAGACATGCGCCGACATCCCGAACACGGCTGCAGCGGCTGCCCCTCCCTCGTCGAAGCCCACCTCCACGGTCGGCACTAGCGCTCGCTCCGGGTTTGATTGCGCGTGTACACTGCGCGCGGGCGACTGGGAGGAACGGGAATGCACGACGACCAACGCGCGGCTCAGGGTCACCGATTGTTGCAGGCGGGTATCACGCTGTTTCTGTTGGGGCTGGTCACGGGGTTGTTCTCGGGGATGCTCGCCAATCCCCGGATGGGACTGACGAGCCACCTCGAGGGCGTAATGAACGGGCCGTTCCTCGTGATACTTGGGCTGATGTGGCCGCGGCTGCGGCTCGGGTCGCGCGCGCTGACGGCGGCGTTCTGGATGGCGCTGTACGGCACCTATGCAAACTGGGCGACGACGCTCTACGGCGCGGCGGCGGGCGCGGGCGAAAAAATAGCGCCGATCACGGGGAAGGGGTTCACCGGCACGAGCTTCGAAGAAGGCGTCGTCGCGTTCGGGTTCATCTCGCTCGCGTTCGCGATCATTCCGCTGTGCCTGATGGTCCTGTATGGATTGCGCGGCGGACCTGTCAAGGGCTAGCACGAATAATCACGAATTGGCGCGAATCCAGTTCGTGAACATTCGTGCTAATTCGTGGCGAGAAGTATCGGTTTGCCGTAGACCTGGCGGGACTCGATGTCGGCGAGGGCGCGGGGGAGATCTGGGAAGGGGTATTCCTTGTATATGACGGGGGCGAGTTTTCCGGCACGGAAGAGGGCATACAGGTTTTCCTGAACTTCGTGGACGTGTTTGTTGTGGTACATGGAGTACCCGCCGAGGAAGAGGCCGATCAAGTCGATGTTTTTCAGTAGGAGGCGATTCGCGGCGACCTGGGGGATGCGACCGGAGGCGAACCCGATGACGAGGATGCGGCCCTCGAACGCCATGATCTTGGTGCTGTTGTCGAAGGTGTCGCCCCCGACGGGGTCGTAAACGACATCGACGCCGCGGCCGCTCGTGATGTTGCGCACAGCAGGCACGAAGTCTCCGTCCTTGTAGTTGATGACGTGGTCCGCACCGCATTGACGGCAGACGTCGAGTTTGTCGGGCGAGCTCGCGGTCGCGATGACGGTCGCGCCGTGCGCTTTGGAAAGTTGGATGGCCGCCGTGCCGACGCCGCTCGCGCCGGCGTGGACGAGCGCGGTCTCACCCGCCTTTAGTCGTCCGCGGCGGATGAGCGCGAAATAGCCGGTCTGGTAATTGATCGTGAAGGCCGCGGCCTGCGCGAATGACATCTCGTCGGGGATGGGATAGCTGCCGAAGCCGGTGGCGATGGCCTTGCCCGCGCACCCGCCGACCACGTTGACGGTAACGACGCGATCGCCGACCTTGTGCGGCGAATCCGGCCCGGCCTCGACGACGACGCCCGCCGCCTCCATGCCCGGCGAGAACGGGAACGGCGCCTTGATCTGATACTGGCCGCGGATGTTGAGGATGTCGGCGAAGTTGATGCCGGTCGCGTGGACCTCGATGATCGCGGTGCTGCCCTCGGCCTTCGGGTCGGGTAATTCGCCGAGCGTGAGTTCCTTGGTGTAGTCGCCAAACTGGCGGACCGTCCAGGCGCGCATCTAACACTCCCATTCCTACAGCGAAGAACTCAACACAGAGGCACAAAGTACACGGAGTAACTTCGACGAGATTTCACGCCTCCGGCGAGTGCTTGCCTTTGGGGTAGTCGCGCTTGGGCGGGCCGGTGTAGATCTGGC
>CAYUZD010000126.1:0-8834 GCA_964449475.1 uncultured Nitrospirales bacterium | reverse complement strand
CGCCGCCACAAGAAGAAGGACTTCGAAGTCGAAGTGCCGCTCGCGCTGCTGCGCCAGGCGGAGGCGAGCGCGCGCATGTTCAACATCGTGCTGGGCGCCATCGCCGCGATCTCGCTGCTTGTCGGCGGTATCGGCATCATGAACATCATGCTCGCGAGCGTGACCGAGCGCACGCGGGAGATCGGCATCCGCCGCGCGCTCGGCGCGCGCCAGCGCGACATCGTGCAGCAGTTCCTGGTCGAGACGGTGCTGCTCGCCGGCACGGGCGGCGTCATCGGCGTCGCGCTCGGCGTGACGATCCCGTTCTTCATCACGATGTTCTCCGACATGGAGACGATCGTCACCCCGTGGGCGCCGGTGGTCGCATTCTCGATCTCGGCGCTGGTGGGCGTGGTGTTCGGGCTGTATCCCGCGATGCGCGCCGCCGAGATGGATCCCGTCGAGGCGCTGCGGCACGAATAATTCCCCGCGCCGCTGTGTTACGATCCCGCGCCAGGTTGCATCGCATGAACGCCGTCGTCCATCCCCGAGTCGAGGTCCGCGCCGTCGCCACGACGGAGGAGCTGCGTCTCGCGCACGACATGATGGCGCGCACACACGTGCCGGAGTATTCGGCGTCGATGTCGTGGCTCGAATCGAGCGCGCTGGCCTACCCCGGCCTGCGGCGCGAGCACACCCGCGTCGCGCTACGGGACGGCGAACTGGCGGGGGCGCTCCGGCTGACGACCGACACCATCCGGCTGGGCGAGGCGCGGCTGAAAATGGGCGGGCTCGGCTGGGTCACGACCGACGCTCGGCACCGGCATTGCGGGGTCGCGTCAGCCCTCATCGGCGACACGCTCGACTACATGCGCGAGCACGGCTACCACGTCTCGATGTTGTTCGGCATCCCGAATTTTTACCACCGGTTCGGGTACGCGACGGCGCTCGCGGAATACTCGATCACGTTGAGCGCGGCCGACCTGCCGGCGGCCGGCCCGGGGCGGTTCCGTGTGCGCGCGGTGAAACCCGGTGACATCGCCGCGATCCAGCGGATACATCGCGACAGCGACGCGGACGTGGCCTGCTCGCTGATTCGCGCGTCCGCGCACTACGCGGCGAAGTGGCGCAGGCTCGAGTCCGCGAACGTGCTCGTGAACGGGAACGGGAAGGTCGGCGCCTATATTGCCGCGAAGATCGTCGATGGTACGTTCGAGGTGACCGAGGCCGGTTTCGATTCGGATTTCGCCGCGGCCGAACTGCTGTCGCATTGCGCGCGGACGGCCGCCGACGCGTCGTGTGCGCGCGTCCGGTTCAACGTTCCGCCCGAACATCCTTTGGCGCGGTCGTTGGCGCAATACGAGTCCATCCACGAGATGCGGCTCTCCCGCGAACGCGGCGGGATGATGACGTTCGTCGATGTGCCCGAGTCGCTCGAATCCCTCGTGCCGGAGTGGGAGGCGCAACTGCTGCAGAACGGGAGACAGGACATTCGCGCCGAGGTCACGCTCGTTGTAGACGGCATCGCGCATCGCGTGCAGGCGCATCACGGCGCGGTGTCCGTCCGCCCGGGCGCCGGGCCGAACAAGTTCAGCGTGTCGGGCGTCGAACTGATCCGGCTTGCGACGGGCTACGTTCATCTCGAGGACGTACTGCACGCGCGGCCGCGGCTGCTTTCCCCGGATGCGCGGGCGCTGCTGGCGTGCCTGTTTCCGAAGCGCAATCCCTACGTGCATCTGTTCGACCGGTTCTGACCGGTGCGCGCCGCGCGGGATCCTGCCGGCGGCTTGTCACCGCGCCGAAACCCGGCTAGAATCGCAGCTTCTAGAGGAATGATTCATGCCCGCCGTTCCGATCTGCTTTGACCGTCTGCCGCTGCGCGCGTTCAATGCGGGCGACGTGCTCGTGTGCGAGGGCGGTGGCGAGGGCGTGCTGTATTTCCTCGCGAGCGGCACGGTCGAGGTCTCGAAGGGCGGCCAGACGATCACGCGCGTGCGCGAACGTGGCGCGATGTTCGGCGAGATGAGCGTGCTGCTGGATTGCCCGCCGACCGCCACTGTTACCGCGGTCGATCGCGTCGAGTGCCGCGTGGCTGCGGACCCGAAGGGGTTTCTCGCGGCGAATCCCGACGCCGTGATGTACATCTGCTGGGTGCTGGCGCGGCGGCTCGATTCGTTGAACCGCTATCTCGTCGACGTGAAGGCGCAGTTCGCCGATCGCGCCGATCACCTGGGGATGGTGGACGAGGTCCTGGGCGCGATCATGAATCGCCAGCCGCGGGACGCGGCGCGGCATCCGGATCCCGGTCATTAGACCTGCGGCGCCTCAGCCAGGCGGATGGTCTGCGTGTCCATCTCCGATTCCCAGGTCGCTTCCATCGCGCCGAGATCGAGCACGATGGTCGAGGGGATCGAGGAGGGCTGACGCCCGGGATTGAACACCCAGGTGCCGCCGATGCGGTCGAACCACTGGCCGCCTTTCCGGAACGGAGAGTTGTGGAAGTGTCCGCTCAGGACGATATCGGGGCGGTGTTCGCGAATTCGATCCGACAGGAACGCGTCGCCCGTGCAGTCCTTGCCGTTCCAGCTCGTCTTCGCGCCGTCCGGCGGCGAGTGGTACACCCAGATCCAATACCGTGGCCGCTCCTTGCGCGATTCCTGCGCGAGGAATTCCGCCACCTCTGCTTGCGACTGCGGGCCGTCCCACCACGAACAGATGCTGAAGCGGCAGTCGCCGCTCGTGAGACTCTGAAAATCGACCGACACGCGGTCGAGACCCAGGTGCGATAGCCACTCCGCGCGCCGCTCGCTCTCGCCGGACGGGACATCCAGGTCGTGATTCCCGGAACACACCGCCACCGGCAGACTTGCCCCCAACTTTTGGAGGTACTTCCGAACGACGACGGTCTGGGTGTCCACGTCGGCGTGGCCGGCGAGGTCGAGCAGGTCGCCGCCGATGATGAGCAGGTCGAACCCGGCTGAGGCCGCGCATAGCCAGTCGAATTGTTTGAGGCTGTAGTGGATATCGCTGACGAAGAGAACCCGCATCTAGGCCCCGCGGCTGCGTTGGTCGCGCGCAGTATAGAGACTGGGCTGGCCTTTGGGACACTGGCCAGGGTGCAGGCTGGTTGAAGTGGGTCGCGACTGAACCCCGGCGGATCGCTCCGGGTTCAAGGGTTAACAGGTATTCACGGCGCTGCTCCAAAGTGGAGCGTAGGCGTCATGAAGGGTCTCGACAACGAGAGGTGAGTGGATTATCATGTTTTCGGGGTCGGGGTGCCGATCCCGCATGATATCTGTCATAATAAATTTGGTATTTCGGGGTATTCGCAACTCAGGAGAGGGAAACATGCGCAAGACTGCACTGCTCGTTGCACTGACCGCCGTGATAGGTTCGGCGGCCTGGGGCGAGGCCGGCAAGCCGACGTTCACGAAGGACATCCTGCCGATCCTCCAGGAAAACTGCCAGACGTGTCACCGCCCGGCCGGGCAGAACATGTCGGGCATGATCGCGCCGATGTCGCTGATGACGTACGAAGAAGTGCGTCCGTGGGCGAAGGCGATCGCGAAGGTCGTCGATGCGAAACAGATGCCGCCGTGGCACGCGTCCGAGGCCCAGAACGGCATCTTCAGCAACGAGCGCACCCTATCGGCCGACGAGATTGCGACGATCCAGGCGTGGGCGTCGCAGAACGCGCCGCGGGGGAATCCTCAGGATGCTCCGGCGCCGATCGAGTTCAAGGAAGGCTGGTTCATCGGCGAGCCCGATGTCGAGTTGTCCTTCCCCGAACCGTTCCTGGTCGAGGACAAGGTGCAGGATCTTTACCACAACATCGACGTCAAGCTGACCCACGAGCAGCTCCCGGAAGACAAGTGGATCAAGGCCGTCGAATTCCGGCCGGGCAGCGAGGTGGTGCACCACATCATCGCCTATGCGAGCGCGCCCGATGCCAAGCAGATGAAGGCGGACGCGGAGAACGAGACGGACGAGGAATTCCTGCGCAGCCGCGTGATGATTGGCGGCCTCGCGCCGGGCACCGATCCGGGCTATTACCCGGAGGGTTACGCGTTCCCGATCCAGAAGGATTCGACGGTCACCTTCGCGATGCACTACCACAAGGAAGCGGGCCCGGGCACGGCCGTGTATGACAACTCGGTGATGGCGATCCAGTTCGCGGACGGGGCGCCGGCGCACGAGATGAAGATCACGAACATGGACCACGGCGCGTTCGAAGTACCGCCGAACACGAAGGACTGGTACGTAGTCGGCGCGGAGACGTTCAAGAAGGACATCCTGCTGGTCAACCTCTTCCCGCACATGCACCTTCGCGGGCAGTGGAGCCGGTACACGGCGTTCTACCCGGACGGCTCGTCCGAAGTGCTGCTCGAGACGCCGGAATACGACTTCAACTGGCAGGAGTACTACTACTACAAGCAGCCGAAGCACATCCCGGCGGGCACCCGGATCGAGTTCGAAATGAAGTTCGACAACTCGCCGGAGAAGGGCGAATACGCGGGCTTCAACTCCAACGTTCCGGTCCATTTCGGTGGCCCGACGACGGAAGAGATGGACCTCGGCTGGTACACGTACGCGAACGCGGACGGCAGTTCTCCGCACCTGGACTCGGACGGCGCCGACGACTAAGCCGTTAGGCTGGTAACGATCGGATTCACGGGGGAATTCGGGAGGTTCCCGAATTCCCCCGTTTCCATGTATGCTGCTTTCCGCCGAAAAACGGGGTTTCACCCGCGGCGGACTCAACTGGACGGAAGGGGATTCCAGACCATGCTCGTACGTTCCATGATTCGACTCTTTCTGGTGGCGCTGGCCTGCGCGGTGGTGCTGTGCCCCGCGGCGCGCGCTGAAGATCCCATCGCGACGGCGCTCGACATCGGCGACGCGCAGGACTTCGTCGGGGCGTGGAGTCTCGAGATCGAGGTGATGCAGCGCAAGATCGAGTTGTACCTGACGATCTCCGACGTGAACGGCAAGACCGGGGCGACGCTTGACTCGGAGCGCCAGCCGGAGCCGCTGGCGATATCTGAAATCGCCAAGACGCCCGAGGGCGCGCTCGAAATGAACTCGGAGCTCTCGTTTGGTGGCAGCTTCAAGCTGACGATCAACATGCTGCTCGTGCTGGAGAACGGAGGTCTGACCGGCCGCATCAAGGACCAGGGCGGCATTTTCGACGCGCCGCTCGTGGGCCGGCGGTTGTCGGAGGAGGAACAGCGCGACCTCGCGCGGCGCCAGCGGGCCGCGGGTACTGAGGCTCGGGCGAACTACAATGGCCAACGCGTGTTGATCCAGTTCGCGGATCTCAAGAAGGGGACGAGCGACTGGAAGCTGTTCGAGCAGGTACAGGACGGCCAGGTGTACGAGTTCACGCTGAGCCGCGCGACGAAGATGTCAACGGATGTCAACCTCAGGTTCGGCGACGTCGTCGTGAAGAAGGAGAACGTCGCGCCGAACTATCCGGGTGTGTACAGCCTCTGGCTCAAGAAGGTGGGCGACGGCTGGAACCTCGTGTTCAACAACCAACCGGACATCTGGGGCACGCGCCACGAGGCCGAGTTCGACGCCGCGGAAGTGCCGCTGCGCGTCGCGAAGGTCGAAGGCAACCCCGTGGACACGATGAAGATGGAAATCGCGCAGACGCCCGCGGGCGGCACGCTGCGCATCCTGTGGAACGACACGAAGTGGGAGGCCGACTTCAGCGTAGTCCAGTAGCGACGGCTGAATCAGAAATCCCGCGGCACTCCGGATCGTTCCGGAGTGCCGCGCTGTTTTTTTCGCGGCGACGTTCGCTCGTGAGTGATTCACTCACACGGTCACTAGTTACCCAGGGCAACATTCGCCCAACGCGCTAATCGCCGACGACACGCAGGGTTAGCGCGGGACTGATCGCGGACGCTCCCCTTGGCCCGGTTCTTGCCCTACACCCTGGTTTCTTTGCTGCACGCAGCGGAAACCGAGAGTCGTCAAGCAGAAGGAGAGCATCAACAGCGCGTCGCAAGAAGGTCAGATTCCGGGGGGACTTCTACGAGGTGCACCGCTCCCAATTTGAAGTCAGGAGGCGATGCGATGGAGGTCCGGGAATGGATCGAGGAACTGGTGAAGGCATGCAATCGCGGCGAGGCGCTGCGCGCGCTGGGGTCCGATGTGTGGACTCGCGATCTCGTGCGTGAGGAGGAGGAAATCCTCATCGCCGCGGCGGACGGCGAGACCATTGGATTGCATCTGGCCCCCGGCGCGGATTTTCCGGTGATCCACGTTTCCGGGTTGCCCCTCTTTCAGAGGACCGATCCATTCTCTCAATCTGAACAATGGTACGCGATGACGATGCTGGCCATGCGCGGCGTGCTTGCACATTCCGGCGATGGCGCGTTCATGCTGGATGAAACAGCCCGCCTGCGCGGCGCGCGGCTGCGCACGTTGCGGCTGTTGCGCGGCGAATGACCGCGCGAGGCGACGGGCCCTATTCCGATTCATACGGGAGGATGTACCGGATTGTCTGATGTACAGCACATCGGCCCTATCGCGCGCCGCAGGCTATAATCTGACGCGAACCGCGAGGCGGACCATTGCGCATCGTACACGTGAACCTGGCGAAGGGTTGGCGCGGGGGCGAACGCCAGACCCTGCTGCTGATGGAAGGCTTGCGCTCGGCAGGAGTTGATTCCATCCTGGTCGGCCGGGCGGGTCAACCGCTCGCGGAGCGTGCGCGCGCGTTGGACTTCGATGTCCGCGAGATCCGGAAGCCATTCATGCTGCACGGCCGGCACCTCAGCGCGGGTGACCTCGTGCACTGCCACACGGCAGGTGCGGCGCTGCAATTGGCCGCAGTATGGAAGCCCATCTTCCGTAAACCGCTTATCGTTACGCGCCGCGTGGAGTTTCCACCAGGCCGCGGGCCGCTCACCCGCTGGAAGTACCGGCAAGCCGACCGAATCGTGGCCATCTCGGAGGGAGTCCGAACCGCTATGGCGGATTGGGGCGCCTCAGCCGCGTCAATGCCGGTAATTTATTCGGCCGTGGACGCGGGGGATCGGAGCCAACCCGCAACCGTTGCGCGGGTCAAGGCTCGGTTTGATGGTAGGCGGATCGTCGGCTGTGTCGCGTCCTTGTCGGAGAGCAAAGACTTGCCAACGTTGCTCCGCGCGGCACAACGCATCCAGCGGGCGGTCCCATCCGCGACACTCATATTGTTAGGCGATGGTGAACTGCGTCCGGCGCTAGAAGCCCAGGCGCGCTCGCTCGGACTTGACAACGTCGTTTTCGAAGGTTTCCAACCGGATCCGCATTCGTACTATCGCTGTTTCGACGTGTTCGTGCTCACGTCCAAGGAGGAGGGTCTGGGTACGGCCATCCTTGACGCGTTCAAATACGGCGTGCCGGTCGTCGCGACTTGCGCGGGCGGGATTCCGGAGATGGTGCGCGACGGCGAGACGGGCCTGCTGTGCGCGATTGGGGACGATGCCGCGATCGCCGGGGCGGTGGAACGAATCCTCGCGGATAGCGCGCTCGCGCGACGGTTCGTAGTCGGCGGACGAGAACTGTTGAAGCGCTGTTTTACCGTTGACGCGATGGTTTCCCACTATGTTGCCGTGTATCACGGACTTATGGTTACGTAGCGACTTCATCTCGCTACGGCGTGGGGTCGCGGGGAGGATCCTGCCTTGCCATGATCCAAAGCTTAGCGTATTTTGCGAATCCGGCCAGTCCGGATATGACGGCCACGGACAATCCTGCGAATCCATCCAAGAAACCGCGTTTCAGCAGATATTGTTTGACGAAGGAGAACAATCCATGAAGCACCGGGTCGACAACCGTCGCCCGTTTGCCCGCTGCAAAGGCCTCGCGTGCCGCGATTTCAGTGAATCGGTCCACGTTCTGCAGATGACCGGAGATGGAGTCAACGGTGTAGTGAAGTAGCGGTCCGCGTAATTCGATCGCGAGTTCGGTATCGGCGACGACCCGATCGTGGGGGTTTACGCCACCCCATTTCGCATGTGCACGGTGAAACAGCCGCACCTTCCAGTCGGGACGCCAGCAATGGTCAAGCCAGCGGTAGACGTAGAACGTTTTGCGAGACACTCGATACACAGTGCGCGGATCGAGAAGCGGCTTAATCTCGATAATGGATGCTCGAAGCTCATTCGAAAGGCACTCGTCGCAGTCTAGCGAGAGAATCCAGTCGTGGCTTGCCTGAGCGACGGCGAAATTCTTCTGTTCGATATAGCCCAGAAATGGCTGCTCAATCACCCTGTTAGTGAATTCCGCCGCAATATCGCGCGTGCGATCGGTGCTACATGAATCCACGAGCACAATTTCGTCGGCGATCCCTTTCACGCTCTCGAGGCACGCGCGGATTCTTCTCTCTTCATTGTAAGAAATGATGCATACGCTCAGGTTCGGCATGGAGTGTGCGCGCCTCCAGTGTGCGACAGCGTACGACAAAGCCTACAGCCAGCACCAATTGGGACGGAGCGATGTTCCCTATTCCGCCACCGCGAATTTGACGGCCAATTCCGTAGTCGTACCCATGGGGCCGATTGAGAGATAGATCCGGCTGCGTGGGGAGCGATCTCGCGCTCGAACCCCGGGCGCCGACGATCGGTTCGACAACGTCGTGTTCGAAGGCTTCCAGCCGGAGCCATATTCGTATCGCCGCTGTCTCGACGTGTTCGATCTCATCGCCAAGGCGAAGGGTCTGGGTACGGCCATCCCTGACGCGTTCGAATTCGGACGGCCGGTCGTCGCGACGCGCGGGCCGAACTCCGGAGATGGTCCGCGACGATGCCAACGGGCCTGCCTTGTGCGATTGGGGACGACGCAGCGATCGCTGCCGCGCTTGA
>CAYUZD010000125.1:0-8886 GCA_964449475.1 uncultured Nitrospirales bacterium | reverse complement strand
CGCCCGGCGTGACGTTGCCCGTCATCACCGACTGCAACAGGCCCATGTCCGCGCCCGCGCAGAACCCGCGGCCGGCGCCGGTCACGAGGATGACGCGCACGTCGGCGTCGCGCGCGGCCTCGGCGAACGCCGCTCGGTACTCCAGCTCCATGTTCGCCGTCCACGCGTTCAGTTTCTCCGGCCGGTTCAGCGTGATGGTGGCGACGTGATCATTCACGTCGTAGAGGACTTCGCTGTTCTTGAGCGTCATCGTGTTTCTCCTTCGATTGAGTTGAATCTGCCCTGTTTCGCCCTTACAGGGCTTTGACTTCTTCCACACCGAACCCAGGGCGGCGCTCCCTTCGGTCGCTCTGCCCTGGGCTATTGTCTGAACGCCCCTTCAGGGCTTCCGCATTTGTTGGTGACAACGGTTCCGGGGTCGATTCTGCTGAATCTTGTCAATCCTGAGAAATCCTGTTAATCCTGTCTATTAAACCGGCCGTCGCTTGATGAAATCCGCAATATGCCCCGCGATTTCCTCGCCCTTGTCTTCCTGCAGGAAGTGCCCCGCGTCGCGGATGACGATCTCCGGTTCGTCCTTCGCAGACGGGATCAACCGCCGGAAGCCCTTGTCGCCGCCGGCCGTCACGGGATCTTTGTCGGAGAACATCACGAGCGCGGGTTTCGTCCACGCCTTGAAGATCTCCTTCGCCGGCTTGATGTACTTCGCGCCTTCCATATCCGGCGATATCGGCACCAACAGCGGGAACTGGTGCGCGCCGCCCTTATACGACTTGTCCGGGTAGGGCGCGTTGTACGCCGCGACGACGTCATCCGGAAGATTCGTGACCGTCGCGCCTTGCAGCACGCGCCCGACGTCCATGTCCTCCATCTTCGACGCGGCCGTGCGCCACGCGATGAAGCCCGCGGTCGGTTTCTCCTCGCCGGTCGGCAGGCCCGTGTTCATGATCACCAGCCGCGCGAACCGGTCCGCGTTGTGCGCGGCGACCGGTAGGCCGAGCAACCCGCCCCAGTCCTGGCAGACCAGCGTCGCGCGCTTGAGGTCGAGCGCTTTCACGAAGTTCGTCAGCGCATCGTAATGCAGCTTGTAGGTGTAGTCGTCCTTCTTCGACGGCTTGTCCGACCGGCCGAAACCGATCAGGTCCGGCACGACGACGCGGCCGACCTTCGACAGTCCAGGCATCATCTTGCGATAGAGGAATCCCCACGACGGCTCGCCGTGCACGCACAGGATTGGATCGCCCGACCCGGCTTCGACATAGGCCATCCGTAGGCCGTTGCCCACGTCAACGTACTTTGGCGGGTAATTGAATTCCGGTAGGTTCGCGAAGCGCGCCTCCGGTGTGCGTAGTATTTCCATGAATACGCCTCCCCGTTCCGCGTCGGCCCGAAGAATTAGTTAAGCACTGAACGGTCTCGACGGTCAAGACCGCGTCCATTCTTGTCATCCTGAGCACAGCGAAGGATCTCGTCAACCCACGATCACGCGTCCGCGCCAAAAGCTTATTGGGCAACCTCGCGCGCCTGGGCGATCGGTCCGCGAGATCCTTCGCTTTGCTTAGGATGACACGAGGGGGCAGGATTTTCCCCACATTCGTGTTCATTCGTGGGGAACGATCTAACCCAGCGCCTCCCACGCGAGGCGGGCGGCGATGACGGCGAGGAGCGTGCCCATGACGATTCGGCGGCGGGGGAGACTGAGGCGTTCGTTGAGCCAGCGGCCGGGCCGGGTCGCGGCGATGGCGGCGATGCACACGAGTGGGGCGAACGAGATGTTCACGAGGCCGTAGGTATAGGGGAGGTCAACCGTTTGATCCGCGAGGGCGTGGGCGATCGCACCCGCGGCGGACGTGGCGACCATGACGGTATTCGACAGCGCAACGACGCGCTCGTTCGACACGATGCTGGCCCACAGCGCAAGCGGCACGAGGATCGCCCCGCCGCCGGTGCCCGTCCCGCCGCCGACGACGCCCGCGACGAACCCGATGACGACGCTGAGCGCGAGCCGCCGGCGCACGTCGCCCTCGTTGACGATCGGTTGCTTGAGCAGAAACGTGCGCGCGGCCGCGAACGCGAGCAGGCCGATGAAGATCCATGTGACGGTTGCGTCGCTCATCAGCGCGGTGAGCGCGCCGCCGGCGTATCCGCCGGCGATGGACCCGCCCGCGCACGCGGCGACGAGGTTCCACGGGCTGTGAACGCCCGCGCGCCGCGCTTCCCACGCGTGGTAACCCGAGACGAACACGATCGCGAACAGGCTCGAGCCCTTCGCGGTGTTGATGTCCATCTGCGGCACGAGCCACAGGAACGCGGGCACCATCAGGGTGCCGCCGCCGATGCCGAGCGACGCGCTTACAATGCCGACGCCCGCGCCGACGGCGAGCATCGTGGCGATGAAGATGAATGCGTCCATCGCGTTAGCGCGAGAACCGAATAGGTCCTATACGACCTATAGGACCTATAGGACGGATTGCGTGCGAAGTCACTTGCTCTTCACCGAAATCGCCAGCGGCTCCATTCCCGGCTTGATCTCGATCGTGCCCGGCAGCTCGAAGCGTGTCGCGTCCTCGACCGAGTACTGCCCGGACATCGCGGGCACAGCGTCCGTCGCGATTTGGTAGACAACGACTCGGTACTTGCCCACGCACGGCCCGTGCGGCTCGTCGATGTTGAATTTGCCGCTGCTGCGCGCGAACTGTGAGAAGGCGACCGGGTGCGCCGGGTCCTCCGGCAACAACGTCACCGAACCCCAGTACATCGGGGCGCCGTCGAGCGTCACGGTGCCGCTGACCGCGACCCGCGGGTCGTTCGTCAGCATGCCGTTCCGCTGCATCCACGCGACCAGTTGTTCCGGCCATTGGCTATAGTCCGGATCGCCCGGCGCGAGGCCCAGCCCGTGCGGGCCGAACTGGAAAATGTGCATTTCGGCCGGTACGCCCGCGTTCAGCAGCGCCTCGTAGAAGCGCAGGCTGTGCGTCGCACGCACAAGCGTGTCCTCGTGCGTCTGCACGATGAACGCGGGCGGCGTCTCGGCGTTCACCGCCACGTCCGTTGACGCCCAGTCGCCCATCTCGAATTTCACCAGGTCGCGGTTCACGACCGCGTACACCGGCACGATGAAGTCCGGTCGCGCACTTTCGCGGTCGATGGGGTCCGTCGCCTCCGGGTCGCCTTTGTCGTAGAGCGTGCCGACGGCGGTGGTCAGATGGCCTCCCGCGGAGAAGCCGAGCATGCCGATCCGCTCCTCGTCGACGCCGTAGTCCTTCGCGTGGTGCCGCACCCAGCGGATTGCGCGCTTGCCGTCCTCGAGCGCGATCGAAGGCTCGTAGTCTGGGCGCAGGCGGTAGCGCAATACGAACGCCGTGATACCGTTCGCGTTCAGCACGCGCGCGACCTGCAATCCTTCGTGGTCGGCCGCGAGCCCGCGGTATCCGCCGCCGGG
The DNA here is from genome assembly GCA_964449475.1 of uncultured Nitrospirales bacterium. Lineage (GTDB taxonomy): Bacteria > Hydrogenedentota > Hydrogenedentia > Hydrogenedentales > VFKU01. The sequence goes on along the minus strand of CAYUZD010000125.1, from coordinate 5,444 downwards.
GTTCACCACGACCGCCGTGCCCGTCGACTTGTTCTTTTCCGGCAGATGAATCGTCAGCCGCGGCTGGTCCTTCGGCTCAGACCCGAGCGCGCCGGGCGCGCCGTCCGGCCAGAGCAATGCCGCGTCGTATTCGACCGGTTCCTGCGCGGTGAGTGTCGCACAAACGAGAAGAAGTGAAAGCACTGATAGCGATCGCATGGGTGGAGCCTCCCGGCGGGGCATCATAGCGAATCGGGTCATCGGGCGGCAGGTTCAAGCGGGATGTGTTTGAACCTGTTGCCCATGGGCGCACGCCTAAGCTAACCCCGCTTAGGCGTGGCACGATTGAGTCCTTGGAACCAAGCCGGATGCGCGCTAGACTATTGGGATCGACCAACCGGGCAACGTGCGCATGCGGCGAATCACACACTATTGGACGTTCTTCGCCTACGTCCTGCGATTTGTCTTCTTCAAGATGGGCCTGGCGAAGTCGTTGCCGTCGCCGGAGGACTGTTGGGAGTCCTTCCAGTTCGTCGTCGGCGATTTCGCCGGCTGGAACAAGTACATCCGCGTGCGCAACACGGACCTTGTCCCGCGCGACCATCCGGGAATCTTCTACGGCAACCACATGAAGCTCGACGATCCGTGCTACCTCTACCGCGCGACGTATCTCGCGACGGGCGGCGCGATTGGCCTGGGCGCGATGCTGCGGAACGACTTTTTCGCCGGCATCCCGTTCATGAAGACGCGCTGGTTCGACATCGACGAACTGCTCGACACCGTGCACGTCCACGGCATCAGCCGCGAAAACGTCACCGTCGCCCAACTGAAGCGGTTCGTGGACATGCTGCTCGGGGGCCGCGGATTCATCCTCTATCCCGGTCGCACGCGGTCGTGTTCCGGCCTCCTGATGGACTACCGCGAGGGCGTCGATCGGCCCGGCGGGATCTCGTTCTTCCTGCACGCCGTACAGGGGCGCGACGAACGCATCGTGGTTTCCGCCGTGCCCGCGGTACGCAATTTCAATCCGGTCACGAAACACACGTCGGTCATTTTCGGGCCGGAACAACTCCTGCGCCGGGGCGTGTCGCGCGCCGAACAGCGGGCGTTCGACGAGAGGCTCATTGAGGTCCTCGGCCCGCTCGTCGAGGTAAACGCGGTGCAGGTCGTCTCCGCGGTGATCTATCTCCGTTGCATTCACGGCATGCGCGGGCCGATCGAACTCGCGGAACTCACGCGCATCGTCGCGGCGGTGTTCGATTCCACGGCGCACGCGTATCTCGACCCCGAGGACACGGGCGACATCGCACGTGCCGTGCGCGGCGCACTGCGCTATCTGCGAAAGCATGGAATGATGGATTGGCGCGGTTCGCGCATTACGCCGAATGCGGATGCGATCCTCGCCACGCCGCCGCTCACGACGAAATTCCGCAAACAGAATCCCGTCAAGTTCCTCACGAACCAGATCCTGCATCTGGCGGACGTCACGAGGCCGATCGAGGATCGCGTGCTCGAACTCCGGCACGATCCGCGCAAAAACGGCGCAGATTCCCTACGGGCGCAAGCGTAAGATCGCTGACACATCGCGATTTCACCCGACGTGGCAAAAGTTTCCACGCGCGGACGGGAACAGAACACGCGCGCGACGGGTTTAAACGGCTGAATCGCGGACCGTCGAGCATCCGAACCGGTCTCCGACGGTTCGCGGTGCAGTATGCATCCCGCATGGGAGTATCGCGGGACCCGCCCTCCTCCCACCGGGACTTCTCCCCGCAGACTTGCTAAACCGCACGCGCGGTTGGCGCGTCTTACTTGAAACAGCGAACAACGTCGGAGCAGGGAAGTGGCCTTGGTGCAATACAGCCGAATCGAAGCGTGGCAGGAGATGCCGGGGGATCACCGCGTGTTTACGCGCGTGCCCTTCGCGCACGCCGTCCGCTGGCTCGGCGCCAACGGCGACGGCGGCAGCGCGTCCATCCGCGACGTGAGCCGCAGCGGGCTCAGCGTGTCGTTCGGCCGGTTTCTGCGGCCGGGGCCCGTTGTGCGTCTGGTCTTCGACGACATCGAGTACAGCGGCGCGCGAATCGAAGTGCAGGCGTTGACCGTCTGGTGCCGACCCGAGCCGGGTGCGCCGGACCGCTTCCTCGCGGGATTCAAGATCGTTCAGGGCGAGCGCCACACGCTGGGCGCGATGTCCGAAGTCTTCTACGCCGCGATCCGCCAATACGCGGAAGTGCACAACCTCCGGTAACGCTTCATCCAGTCGGAACGACCCTCGGTGTTGCACGCCTAAGCTGAACCCCGCTTAGATGTGCCACCCGAATCGATCGTTGCGGCGCCGCGGTCACTCCGCTTTCACCGGCGCTTCCTCCGTCAGCAACGTTTTGATCACGCCCTCGAACCGCGCAATCTCCGACGGCGCGAACCCTTCGGAGACTAGGCGTACGCGGCCCGCGCGATCGATCAACAGGCTCGTCGGGAATCCGCCGAAATCGCGCAGCGTGGGGAACACGGCGGGGACGTCCTGCGTCTCGCCGCCCTGTACGATGGTGTAGTTGATGTCGTTCTCTTTTGTCCATGCGCGCAACGCGTCCGTGTACTCCGCGCGGTCGTCGCCGTAGTAGGACGCGAACTCGACCCCGATCACCTCGAACCCGTGCCGGCCGAAGCGCTCCTGCAGGTCGACCAAGTAGGGGACCTGTTGAATGCACGGCGGGCACCACAACCCCCAGATGTCCACGAGCAACACCTTGCCCGCGAAATTCTCCGCGTCCGGCGCGACGCGAATGCCATCGAGGTCGACCAGCTCAAACTCGAGCCGGTCCTCCGCGACGCTCGGCGGGGTCACGCTCATGAGGAACCACGCGACGCCGAGCACGACTGCGGTGCCGAGTAGCGCGGTACTCAACACGTTCTGCCATCGCATAGGTTTCGTCATTCGATGCCTTCAATCATGGCGGTAAATCCGTCCAAATGTAGTAACCTTAACCCGGCATTGAAACCCGCGGGATTTGGCATATAATCAGTCGCCGAGGGGCGTGAGTGCCACCGAAGGCGGAACTTTGCGCCGGGTTTCTGTATAAGTATAATCAGTTTGAACCCAAACGAATACCTCCGTGACGCATTCACGGACTAAATCCGGTCGAGGGGGGCCAGTGAACCCGACACAACTCGAAGTCATGAAGAGCCTCGAAGGCTTCGTCAACGACCAGATCCCGGAGTTGACGATGGGGGAGAACGACTACTGGCAACCGGCCGACCTGCTGCCCGACTTGGGCCAGCCGGGCGCCCTCGAAAAGATCGCCGAACTGCAACAGTCCTCGCGCGAACTCAGCGACGACCTGCTCGTCGTGCTCATCGGCGACATGATCACCGAGGAAGCGCTGCCGTCGTACTCGATGTGGATCCAGCAAATCGAGGGCGTCGATCGGAACGGCGAGCCGCGCAACGGTTGGGGCAACTGGCTGCGCAAGTGGACGTCCGAGGAAAACCGGCACGGTGACCTGCTGAACAAGTACCTGTATCTTTCCGGCCGCGTGAACATGCGCGAGGTTGAAGTGACCATCCAGAACCTGCTGACCGACGGCGGCGACATCGGCGTCGGCGTGGACGCGTACAAGACGTTCACGTATACCAGCTTCCAGGAGATCGCGACGCAGATCTCGCACAACAACGTGGCGATCCAGGCGCGCAAAGCAGGCGACAAGCTACTCTCGAAGATGTGCGGCATCATCGCGGGCGACGAACGCCGCCATGCGCGCGCCTACAAACTGTTCTTCCAGAAATGCCTCGAACTCGATCCGAGCAACGCGCTGCTCGCGTTCCACGACATGATGAAGACGAAGATCACCATGCCCGCGGTCTACATGCGCGAGCGCGGCAAGGTCCTAGGCGAGACATTCAAGAAGTTCTCGATCGTCGCCGAGCGCTCCGGCATCTATACGCCGCTCGACTACTCCGATATTCTCGACCACTTGCTGAAGGCGTGGGACATCGAACACCTCAAGGGCCTGAGCGACAAGGCCGAGGCCGCCCAGCAGTACCTGTGCAGCCTGCCCGAGCGGTACCGCAAGGTCGCCGAGCGGTTCGCGGGCCGCAGCAAGGACGAGGCATTTACGTTCTCCTGGCTCGAACTCGTGAACGCCGAGCCCAGGATGCAGCCGACCGTCTGAGTTTCGCGCGGAACCGCTCCCGTCCTTGATTTGTTACACTGGGCGTGTCTCATCCGACGGAGGAGGTCTTCCCATGGCGGTCGTACACGATCACGTGACGTCCACGATTTCCAGCGCTGCCCCGCACGCCGAACCGGACATGCACGACGTCCTCGAGCGCCAGCGCGCCGCGTTTCTGGCCAATGGGCCCACGTCGCTCGAACACCGCGTCGCCGCGCTCGACAAGATCAAGCGCATCCTCATCGACAACAAGGACGCCTGGGCTGACGCGATCTCGGCCGACTTCGGGAACCGCGCGCGGCAGGAAACGCTGATGGCCGAAGTGTTCACCAGCGTGATGTCCGTCAAACACACGCGCAAGCACCTCCGCAAGTGGATGAAGCCGAAGCGCGCGCCGATTGCGAAGGAGTTCAAGCCTGCGCGCGGCAAGGTGCACTATCAGCCGCTGGGCGTGGTCGGCGTAATTTCGCCGTGGAACTATCCGTTGCAGCTCGCGATCATTCCGCTGTTGCAGGCACTTTCCGCGGGTAATCGCGTCATGCTCAAACCGTCGGAACTAACGCCGCGCACGTCGGAACTTCTGAAGAAAACCCTGGCGGAGAACTTCTCCGAGGACGAGGTCGCGGTGTTCACTGGCGGATCCGAGGTGGGCGCGAAGTTTAGCGGGTTGCCGTTCGATCTGTTGTTCTACACGGGATCGACCAACGTCGGCCGGCTCGTGATGCAGGCCGCCGCGCGCAATCTGACGCCCGTTACGCTCGAGCTGGGCGGGAAGTCGCCGGTCATTGTCGGCGAGGAATGCGCGATCGCGAAGGCGATCCCGAGTATCGCGAGCGGCAAACTGCTGAATGCGGGGCAGACCTGCGTCGCGCCGGACTACGTGCTGGTGCCCGAGGCGAAGCGCGACGAGTTCGTGCAGGCGTTTCAGGACGCCGCGGCGAAGTTTTATCCGACCCTGGCGGACAACGACGACTACACCAGCATCGTGTCCGACCGGCACTACCAGCGCATTTCAGGGCTCCTAGACGACGCGCGCGCGAATGGTGCGCGCGTGATGGAGTTCAATCCGAAGGAAGAGGACCTGTCCGGGAAGCGGAAAATCGCGCCGACGCTGGTGCTCGACGCGACCGAGGACATGAAAATCATGCACGAGGAGATTTTCGGTCCCGTGATGCCCGTGTTGACGTATAAATCGCTCGACGAGGCCATCCGGTACGTGAACGACCATCCGCGGCCGCTCGCGCTGTATTACTTCGGCGACAACGCCGAATCGCGTGACCAGGTGCTCGCGCG
>CAYUZD010000124.1:2830-8898 GCA_964449475.1 uncultured Nitrospirales bacterium | reverse complement strand
GCCCGCATCGTGGCCATCGTAAAGGACGGGCAAGAGGTCGATTCGGTCAAGGAAGGCGACGAAGCCGAGATATTCCTAGATCGGACCCCGTTTTATGCCGAGTCGGGGGGCCAGATTGGTGATTCCGGCGTGCTCGACGCCGTCGGCGGCAGCGCCCACGTCCGGGACACGCAGGCGCCGGTCAAACGCCTGCACTCGCACCATGTAACATGCCGGTCGGGGGTGCTCAAGACGGGCGATACGGTTAACGCGAAGGTCGATGCGGACCGTCGGCGCGAGACGATGAACCATCACACCGCAACACACCTCTTGCAGGCGGCACTTCAAAACGTTTTAGGCGAGCATGTCCACCAAGCCGGGTCGCTCGTCGAACCGGGCCGTCTCCGGTTCGACTTTACGCACTTCGAGGGTATCGACCCCGTGCGCTTGGGCGATATTGAGCGGCAGGTCAACGAATTTATCCGGACGGATTCGGATGTGACCGCGTCCATCTGGGACCTCGACGAGGCGCGCGAGGCCGGCGCGATGGCGCTGTTCGGCGAGAAATACGATGCCCAAGTCCGCGTGATTCAGATCCCGGACATCTCGATGGAACTCTGCGGCGGGACGCACGTGTCGCGCACGGGCGTCATCGGAACGTTCAAGGTGGTGTCCGAGTCGTCGATTTCGTCCGGTGTGCGGCGCATCGAGGCCGTGTGCGGCGCGGCGGCGGTCGATCGCGTGCAGGCGACTGACCAGGTCGTCGCGCGGGCGTCGCGGCTGCTGGGTGCGGTGCCGGAGGAACTCGAAGGCCGGGTGAAGGCGCTGCTCGATGAGAACAAACGGCTGCAGCGCGAGGTGGACAAGTGGAAGCGCGCTGCGGCGACCGGCAGCGCGGTGGATTATCTTGGCAAGGTGGTGCAGGTGGACGGTGTTCGGCTGCTCGCGACCGAGGTCGAGGGCCAGGACCAGGCCGGCCTGCGCATGCTCGTGGACGACCTGCGCGAGAAGCTCACGAGCGGCGTCATCGTCCTTGGCAGCAACCTCGACGGCAAGGCGGCGCTGTGCGCGTGGGTCAGCAAGGACTTGCAGGGGTCCGTCAAGGCGGGTGACATCGTCAAACAACTCGCGCCGATTGTCGGCGGCGGCGGCGGCGGCCGGCCCGACCTGGCCATGGCTGGCGGCAAGCTTGGAGAGAAGATCGCTGAAGCGATTGGCCGTGCGCCCGAGGTGGTCGCTGGGTTGCGAGGCTGACCGGTGGAAGGCCGGATTCTGGCGCTGGACGTGGGCGAGGCCCGCACGGGCATGGCGGTGAGCGATCCGCTGGGGATTCTGGCGAGTCCCTGCGGTACGATTCAGGTGAAGTCCGCGCGGGAGGACGCCGAGGCGGTGGCCCGGGCGGCGAAGGAGCACGAGGCCGTCCGTATCGTCGTCGGCCTGCCGCTGAACAAGGAAGGCGGGATCGGCCCGCAGGCGCAGAAAGTGCTCGACTTCATCGAGGTGCTCCGCGGCGCGACGGATGTCGAGGTGGTGACGATTGACGAGCGGTTCAGCACCGCCGCGGCGCACCGCGCGATGAACCAGACCGGTCTGAGCACGAAGAAGCGCAAGGGCGTCATCGACCAGGCCGCCGCGCAACAGATTTTGCAGCTCTATCTCGATCGCGAGCGGAACCGGAGAGCGCGCGAACCATGATGGAACCGGGGGCGGGGGAGCCGACGCGCGGGCGATCGCGCCTGCGCCGCGCCGTCCTCGTACTTGTCGTAGTGTCGGCGCTGACGGTCATCGCCGCGGGCGTCGTCGCAATGAATGTGCTGTCCGCTGTCCGCGGTCCCGGTGTCCACGGCGATCCGGTGACGGTCGAGGTGCGTGAGGGCTCGACCGGGCGCGAGGTGGGACGGCTGCTCACACAATCCGGACTCATCGAGCATGAACTCCTGTTCCGCGTCGCGCTGCGGCTGGACAGGTCCGGCGAGACCATCAAGCACGGCGTTCACCGCGTACCGAAGGGCGCCGCGGCGCTCGAAATCCTGCACATGCTGCAGGAACCGCCGACGCCGGGGATCGACTCGAACCTGTTCAAGGTCACGATCCCGGAGGGCCTCAGCATCCGTCAGATGGCCGGGCTGACTCCCGATCCCGCCGCGTTCCTCGCGGCCGCCGCGAACGTGTCCATGCGCGACGAATTCGGCATCGACGCGCCCAGCGCCGAGGGATTCCTGATGCCGAACACGTACTACTTCGACGAAGTGCCGTCGGCGGACCAGCTCGTGCGGCGAATGTTGGATCAGTTCAAGGAGGACTTCGGGAAGCTCCGGGCGGAATTCCCCGAGGCCGCGGCGGACCCCGTGCGCGTGGTGACGATCGCGTCGCTGATCGAGGAAGAAGCGAAGGTGGACGGCGAGCGTGGGCTGGTGTCGTCCGTCATTCACAACCGGCTCGAAAAGGGCATCGCGCTGCAGATGGACTCCACGCTGCAATATGCGCTGAACAAGTACGGCCAGCGATTGCTGAACGGAGACAAGGAAGTCGATTCGCCGTACAACACGTACAAGTACGCGGGCCTGCCGCCGGGGCCGATTGCGAGTCCGGGCGTGGCCAGCCTGCGCGCCGCACTTGCGCCCTCCGAGTCGGATTTTCTCTACTTTGTGTCCAACGCGGACGGCACGACGCACACGTTCAGCCGGACGCTGCGCGAACACGAGGCGGCGGTCGCGAAGTTCCGCCGCGAGATTCGGGAGCAGCGGCGGGAACTGAACGAACAAAATGGGGAACCGTGACCGCTGTAGGGGCGGCCCCCTGTGGCCGCCCGTGTCGCGCGGCCAGGATGCAATGATGGCGAAGATAAAGATAAGGATGATGATGAAAATAGAGATAGGGAGTGGATACCGAGCGGGTATGTCCGGGATCATATGATCGTCGAATCGGTCGCGTACGCCCGAGCGGGTCTCGCCGGGAACCCTTCGGACGGCTACTTCGGCAAGTGTCTCGCCGTGATCGTGAAGGATTTTTCCGCGCGGGTCTGGCTGGAGCCGTCCGACGCGATCGAGATCGTTACGAGTCCGGACGACCGGCCCGTGTACGCGTCGCTCGACCACTTCATGCGCGACATCCGGCTCCACGGGTTCTACGGCGCGGAACGGCTGATGAAGGCCGCAATCCGCCGGTTCGCGCGGTATTGCCAGGACCGCAACCACCCGCTGCACGCGCAGGGGTTCAAGCTGCATTACCGGTCGACCATTCCGCGCCGGGTCGGCCTGTCCGGGTCGAGCGCGCTGATCACCGCGACCCTGCGCTGCCTGATGAAGTTCTACGGCGTGGACATCGAGAAACCGATCCTCGCGTCGCTGATTCGCAACGTCGAGAACGAGGACCTCGGCATCGGCGCCGGGCTGATGGATCGCGTGATCCAGGTCTACGAAGGCTGCGTGTTCATGGATCTCAACAAGGACCACCTCGATGAGCACGGCTACGGCATCTACGAGGAAATCCCAATCGAAAAGCTGCCGCCGCTCTACATCGCCTACCGCACCGAGCTCGGCGAGGGGTCCGAAGTCTTCCACAACAACATCAAGGAACGCTTCTTCCGCGGCGACCCGGACGTAGTGCAGGCCATGCGGGACTTCGCGGCCATCGCGCAGACCGTGCGCGACCTGATCGTGGCCGGCCGCGGCCGCGAGATTGGCCCCTGGATGGACAAGAACTTCGACCGCCGCCGGTCCATCTTCAAACTCTCCGACGGCGACATCGCCATGGTCGAACGCGCGCGATCCGCCGGCGCGAGCGCGAAATTTGCCGGCTCCGGCGGCGCGATCGTCGGCACCTACCCGGACGAGGCGACCTACCAGCGTGTGGTTGAGACATTCGCCGGCACGGACACGGAAGTCTTCAAGCCGACGATTCGCTAGATGGTCGCGCAGCTCGTGAGGCGGGTCACCGTTCGGCGCGATTTCCGCCACACGAGTTCGCCTTCGGTCCATGAGAGTTGTCCTCTTCGGGCGAATCGCCCTCTATAGACACTGCCTGTGCGTTGCCATCGGCCGGCGGATCGATGCGATGATTTCAGCCGAGGCAGCAGCGATTGGTTGGCGAGATCCTTCGCTGACGCTCACGATGACAGGCATAGCAGGCTGTTGAATGACCTTTGGCTTGTTTGACGGGAAGAATGGGAGGAATGGGAAGTATGGGGAGGCGGCGTGTATGTGGGGCTGGATTTGGCCGGAGTTGATGGTTTTTGGGGGCCGGGCGGGGGTTGTGTTCGGGGTCATTGGAGGTCGTCCAGGATGGGTTCGCCGGTGGCGTCTTTTTGGGGGCGGGGATCGACTCCGGCGCGGACGATGGTGTCGATGGCGATGTCGAGTAGCGCGAGGAAGGTCTGGGCGCTCTCGTACACGCTTTGTTGTGCGGGACCGGGTGTGGCGGTTTGGGCGGAGTCCGTGTGGGCGGTGTCGATCTCGGATCGGAGCTTGAGCCAGGCGCGGAGTTCGCGCGCGATGCGGAGGAATGCGGTGAACCCGGCGCCGACCTTGGTGGTGCGCATGGAGTAGCGTTCGCCTTCGGCTTCGGTGTGGTCGACGATGGTATGCGCGGCGAGGTAGAGGCTGGCGCGCTGGAACATGGCGTAGAGGATGCCTGCCGCGTCGTCGGCGACGGGGCCTACACTTTTTGGGTGAGGCGCGGAATCAGGCGAAGGAGCGCCGGGGTTGGGCGCGTCGCCGTCCGGAGCACTGTCGTCGTCATCGGGGAGATCGGTACCGCCTTCTCGCTCGTTTGTTCCGTTGTCCGCGCAGGCTTCATTTTGCAGGCGCTCGATTCGTTGCTGGCAATCCGGCATGAGACTGTGCAGGCGGATGGCGCGGACGAGTTCGTCGTGTTGTTCCCTCATTTCGGCTTCGGAGAGTCCGGGGTCCGGCGGTTTCACGCGCGTGCCGAGTTCCGCAGTTGGCGGTACGGCAGCGAGCGGATGGCGCGGGCTGATCGATTGGAGGCCGGAGAGGGCGGCGTAGGCCTCCGCCTCGAAGGCGCAGACGGGGCGTTTTCGGGGGTGGAGTTCCATGACGTCCTTGCCGGCGAAGGGGCAGGCGTTCCACATGGGGCATGTGGCGTCGCATTGGCGCAGGCGGCGCGAGTACAGGCCGTGCACGAGCGCGTTCGTGTTGCCGGGCTGGGCACCGATGCGCGGGTGGCCGCCGTGAAAGCGGCAGCGGCCGTTGGGGTGGGTGGAGCCGAGTTCGCAGGGTTCGCCGTCGGGGGCGTGGGCGCCGCAGATGCGGTGGCCGAGGCGTTGCTCGGTTTCGTTGACGAGGGCGAGCCAGTCGTCGTCCCAGGATTGCGCGCGCGGCGTGCCGCGGGCGGTCCGGGTGGGGTGAACTGTTTCTGCGACCGTAGCCATCGACGAGATCTCCTTTCCGTTTGCCCAGGGGCACCCCCGGTGTGGACCGGCTCGGGGACATCCCCTATACGCTGTGCACGGGTGTTGCCCTGGGGTGGGAAGCTGGGGCGTGGGAAACGAAGGGTGGCGGTCCTGTGCCCCGTTGGGGCACATTCGAGGGGCCGACTCAATCCACGGGTTGCGCGATGCGTTGCATCGCTTCACCCGTGGCTACAGTCCGGCGCCCCGTTGGGGCGCTGGCGTGCATTGGATGGAGGCCGGTGTCGCGGTGTGCGGGGTGGGGCGCATCGGTTGGAAGCCGATGCCACGGGGAGCGTGGCGGTCGCGCAGGAGCGCCATCCTCCTGACGACATCGAATCTCGCTGATCCGAAGACATGTTTTCCGCCAGGGTGTTTCCGCGGGCAACGGATCCGGTACATAGATAGGGGCGCGAACTTGGGCGCTTGGGCATGCACTTTGGCGCGTGGGCAGGAGCGCCAGAATCCCCGCGAATGGGAGGAAAAGTTGTATGGCTGCGCAGTTCCGGAACTTGGTGTTCGAAGGCGGCGGCGTGAAGGGAATCGCCTACATTGGCGCGATGCAGGTGCTCTCGCAACGGCACTTGCTGGACGGGATCGTCCGGGTGGGCGGGACGAGCGCGGGTGCGATCAACGCGTTGCTGTTTGCCTTGGGCCTTGACCTGCCTCGGCAGCGCGA
>CAYUZD010000124.1:0-2730 GCA_964449475.1 uncultured Nitrospirales bacterium | reverse complement strand
TGATTTCGGCGCTGATGCAGGTTCAGGAGAACATGCACGTGCACAGCGACGACTGGCAGCGCACGCTCTACATCAATACGCTGGACGTTAAGACGACGGACTTCGACATTTCCGGCGCGAACAAAGCGGCGCTCATTCTCGAAGGAATCAAAGGAGCGGAGACTTACTTCAAGTGGTTCGAGGATCCGGCGGAGAATCCAGTGAATCGACTGTCGATCAAATAAGCTCGAATCGGCAGATCATGCTCGCTTGGCGGAATCTGAATCCGGCTGCTGGGGCTCGATCCCTCGGATATTGAACGGCATGCAGGTCATTTTAAGCGGCGGTTCCAGGTGGGTCCGGTGGGGTCGAGCGATTTGACGTCCGTGGTGAGCGAAATCCCGTTCTCTTGAAGACGGTCCGACAGGTGTACGCCCGGCAACGCATCGAAGCATTCGATGGACAGCCGGTAGCGCGCGTCCCGTCCGTCCGCTGCCGCGAACCGTGCCGCGTTCTTGTTCACCTGCACAAAGAAATCGGGCCAGAAGCGCGGACCGTAATCCCGTTCACACTGCCAGAGAAGATACGCGTGGATGCGATCAACCTGGTTCGGGGGCACGTCGTCCGGGAGAACGAATCCGTTCGCGCCGTATCGATTGAACGTGTCCGTCTGATTGCGGCGCGTATCGATGAGGTTCCGCTCAAACTCCGGATTGTCCGCGACCGCCGTGGAGGCCAGGATTCCGATCGTCCAGCCAACCATTTCCCAACCAAACTGCACGCCGGTCTTCGAAACGAAGTTGTGGGCCATTTCCTCGATGTAACCGGAAACGTGTGGGACGCGGTGGAGAGTCCATTCCTCGTGGGCTTCCAGATCGAGATTCGTGTCGTCGTAAAAGATGACGCAGTTGCTCGTGCCTCCAAACGCGTCCTGGTGTCCCTTCGAAAAGTTGTAGACGGCGATTGCGTATTCGGTATCAATGCCTACGATGTCATGCAGCTCGTCATACGCCTTCACCAGGTACGAGTGCACCAGCTTGGCGGCGTCCTCGCGGGACTTCGGCGCGAAGAGCCAGACGTTTTCGGAGCGAATCAGGACGCCGTCCGCGCCAATCGCGCGTTCGAAGGCAGGCAGGTCCCGATATGCCGCGCCGGGGTTGATGCTGCGTCCTGGCGCACCCGCGGAGCCGATTTGTGCCTTGGCGATGATCTCGGCCGTACCGACATGCTGATTCGCGCGGGCGTAATCGACGGGCGTCATGCCGGAATCGTCCAGTAGATTCGGGTCTGCGCCGCCCTCGATCAGCGTGCTGGACGTCTGTCCGTGGCCGTTCGCCGCGGACCAATGCAAGGGTGTCTTGCCTTCCTCGTCCCGAGCGTTCGGGTCCGCGCCCTCGGATAACAGCTTCCCGACAGAATCGAGTTGGCCATTCTGTGCCGCGAGATGGAGCGGTGTCGTCGCCCTCGGCTCGCTCGCCTGCTCCTGAGTTCCCGATCCGCATCCGAGTATCGCGGCGAGAAACAGCGCCAAAATGATAGGTTTCAATGGGCGAAACCAAAGCCGCGTCATGAGAAGGCCTCCACTTCCCTCAACCCTACGCTAGTTTCGGTGCCGTGGCAACCCATTTTCGCCGGAGAACCACAGCGAGTCTTCGCCGAAGAGTTCTTCGATTTGGCGGACGAGTTCGTCGGTGGGAGAGACCATACACGCGGACGTCGCGTGGACGGTGACTTCGCGCGTGTCGGGCATGGTGCAGTGGAGGTACACGTCGCAGGAGCCGCTGTGCTCGCCGAGGACTTCCGCGAGGCGGTCGATGCGATCCGCCTCGAGGCCAATCGTGTTGACGCGGATGTGCACGGCGCGCGTCAGGCGGTCCTTGGCCTGTTCGATCGGGACTACGTCGTCCGCGATCAGGCTCGGTTCGCCGTTGCGGAAGTTGATGTGCGACGGTAGCACGACCACCGCGTCCTGGCGCAGCATCGTCTCGCACCGCTCGAACACGTCGGAGAACACGGTCACCTCGACCGGGCCCTCGAGCGTGTCCACGGTGAGGAACGCCATGCGCTTGCCTTTCTGCGTGATGTGGTATTTCACCTGCGAGAGCAAGCCGCCCAGCGCGACCGCGCGGCCTTCGTCGCGCGGCAACTCGGTCAGGCCCGGCGTCGAATACAGCCGCAACTCGTCCTCCCACTTTTTGAGCGGGTGGTGGCTGATGTACAGCCCGAGCATGTCCTTCTCGGCTTGTAACGTTTCGTGCTCGGTCCATTCGGGCACGTCGGGCCGGTGCCGCGCGATCGATGCGTCCTCCTCGCCGAGCAGGTCGAACAGCGACGACTGCCCCGAGGCCTTGGCCTGCTGCGCGGACTGCGCGGCGCCGAGCGCGCCGTCGAGCGCGGCAGCCACCTGCGCGCGCGACCAGCCCGTGCACGCGAATGCGCCCGCCTTGTTCAGGCTCTCGATCACGCGGCGGTTAATCGCCTTCGAGTCGATGCGTTCGCAGAAGTCGTAGACATCCTTGTAGGGGCCGTTCGCCTTGCGTTCCTCGACGATCGCTCGCGCTGGCGCTATGCCGACATTCTTGATCGCGAAGAGGCCGTAGAGGATCGCGTTGTCCTGTGCTGCGAAGTTCACGTCGCTGCTGTTGATGTCCGGCGGGCGCACGGGCACTTCCATCCGGCCGCATTCGTCCACGTACTTCGCGACCTTGTCGAGGTTGCCCGATTCACTCGTGAGCAGCGCGGCCATGAACT